>JAHRVS010000390.1 GCA_019090565.1 Gammaproteobacteria bacterium | reverse complement strand
GCGTTCTTATACTGCTAGCTGGCCCCGCTCGATTCACATTATCGGTGGCTGTAGCGCTCACGCTCAACACCCCTTCACTCAAGGTTACACCGCTGGTGCAACGCCAGTTGCCAGAAATATCAGTACTTGCACTACACAGTAGGTTTGCCCCACTTGACACCTTGACCGTGGCATTAGTTTCAGCCGTACCACTAAACAGGGGGGTATTACTCGTCGTCACGGCATTTTCGGTTGGGCTAACAATGGCCGGCGCAAGCGGTGCATTAGCATCAATCACCACCGTCACCGCACTAGAAAGAGAGCTGCTATTGCCTGCGTCATCCGTAGCGATGGCCGTTAAAGGATGAGCGCTGTCAGCAAGTACTGGGCTTAAGCAGCTCCAAACCCCCGATAAGTTACTCACTGCCGAGCACAGTGCAGTACCGCTTTCGTACACAACAATAGCCGCACCCACTTCGGCAGTTCCGCTGATGGTGATTTGGTTATCAACGCTAAAACTACTGTCTATGGGGCTGGTGATCGATGGTACCGACGGTGCTAAGTTATCAATGGTAAAGCTTTCATTCGTGGCTGGCGCGGTGTTCACAAAGTTGTTACCAAAGGAGTCCGTAATACTAAAACCGGTAGAAACCATCACACCAATAGCACCATTTCCTGCTGCAGGCACGTCTACCGTTAAGCTATAAACTTGGTTGTCGCTGCTTTGCAAAGAATAAAACCCGCTACTCGCAGCAAGGCTCCCACTAAGCGTAAAATCTAAAAGATCTAGGTTTGTCACCGTTTCACTAAACGTCAGAGCAAATACCACGCGGTCGGCATTGGTTGCTGCATCAGCGGGGTTTTGGCGCTCTATAGCCATCAAACTTGGGGCAGCAGTGTCGATCGTTAACTCGTTGCTAGTGACATCACTGGTGGAATTTGCAGCAGCATCGGTGCTCGTAACCAGTACCTCGTTACTGCCATTCACGTCAGGCGAGAAGCTTCCATCGTCAGCGGTATTGATACGCCAATTTCCCGAGGCATCTGCCACCGTTTGATAGTTACCACCTGCCACGCTGATCGAAATAGTTGTATAAGCTTCTGCGCTGCCGGTTAAAATCGGTGTCGTATCATCAGTAACCAATGCATCAACCGTCGGCACTGCCGGGGCACTGCCATCAAAAACTGTGACACTGGGACTGGTAAAAACAAAGTCGATGTTACCGTCGAAAATATAACCGCGACTACCGTTATCACCGGTGGTATATGACACAGAAATGGATGATGCAGGGTGAAACCAAACAGAAACTGAGGTATCCGTTGCAGATGAACTGCCATTATCGCTCGTAGACTCAAAACGAATTTCGCCACTACTGGTGCTGGCCGACAGTGAACTCGTTGATGAAAAGCTATAAGCCGCTACGGAAGATAACGGCACTGAAACAGTTTCTTTGGTTAAGAATTCCCGCGAACAAAAAAGACAAGGGCGGTCCCAGTCACCGGTGTCGATATCTTCAAACATGACTTTTGGAATGACCGTGATCGGGGTCGACGTGCCGCTGATAAAAAATTCGTAACTAACGGTGATATCCATATCGGAGCCACCTAAAAGGAACTTCGCATCGTCAACCTCTACGCTAATGCTAACATCACTTCTTCTTCCCAATACCGTGGCTTTTACATCAATCTGGGTGCCATTTAATTGCCCCACGTTGGTCCATAGAGCCGATTGAGGTACATCAGGATTAACCGCGGGAGTAATCACCGGTGACGAAGAAAAATCCAACTCTGTCGCGGCAAAAACTGGGCTGGCGATGAATAATAAAACGCTCAACAGCAGGCATTTTAACTGTGAAGGCAAACATAGAAAAAAACGTAATGGCTTATTTGTCATAAATGCTTTTGTTTCCCGCAATTGTGCCCACCCAAAATTTTGAGCGGTGCATCACAAAAACGAGTCTACTGACCCACCCGCCTGTTTTCAGCAGGCATTGATAGACGCTTGTGTAACGGATAGATGCTTATGTAACGTAAAGTACCTGTAAAGATAAAAAATAAGCACTATCGCAACAAAATGGCTGGCAAGGGCGCACCCACAAGATAAAAACCAAAGCCATTTGCCGCCGCAGCGCCTGCGCTTTACAATCACTGGCAATAATAATCCAAACAGTGAGCTGCCCCATGGACATCGCCCAACGCGCCAAACTCATGATTTATATCATTTATGCCATTGTTGCCCTGATACTGATCGGGCTACCGGCTACCGGTTTTTATCTCTACAAAACACACACCTACCCCGCAGAAACCCTTCAATTGAGCACATACGCCTACCCTGAGCTCAAAAAAACGTGCTTGGTTGACGAAAAGACGGGGCCAGCCGGCATTACCGATAACCAAAAAAGCGAAAATGGCTTTAAATACCATGTAAGAACCCCCCTCAACTACAACCCACAGCTTGCTCACCCTTTGATGGTTGTCTTTGCACCGAGTGTGAGCGGTGCCCTAATGGAGAAATACACAGGGCTGACTAAACAAACCACAGAGGCGGGAATCATCTTGGCATATGTCGATGGTAGAAACTTAAACCTCAAGGCCATTGAAGAATTCGGCCGCATACCTGCCGAGATTATGGCCAAGTGGTGTATTGATGAACAACGTGTGTTTTTAACTGGGCATTCTGATGGGGGTACCATATCCTCTGCACTGGCATTTCTAGAGGACAGCACTTTTCGCCCCACCGCCATTGCCCCCAGCGCAGCTGGTATCACAGAAAAGGAATTGAATGAATATGCTTGCCCAGAACCCTTGTCGGTAATGGTCATGCACAACGAGGGTGACACCCACTTCCCCGGCTTTGGCCAACAAACAGCGCACTGGTGGGCCAGCTGCAACCAGTGCAGCAACAGCACCATACCCACCTCTACTGACACGTGCGTACAATATCCAGACTGCGCCAATGGGGTTGATACTTACTATTGTGAAGGCCAGGGTGGCAGCCATATCACTTGGCCGCGCCTCAACGAAACCATGCTGAGCCTATTTTTACGTAGCCCAGCTAAAGAGGCGCCGCTCACTGAATAAACGCAGAGGTTTCCCGTGTAAGCCAATGGTTACCAGCGCTTACACGACACCCACAGACCGAAGCGGCCTAAATTTTCTAAAGTAACGCTTCCCAACAATGAAAATAAAAAAAGGACGCCGTTATGAAGCAACTACTCAGGAGCCTCACCCTCTTAATTATTTGTGGTAGCGCATCACTTGCTTATGCCGCTGGCGCAGAGCAGCCCATGCCCAACCCACCTCAAATTGATATCTGTGATTTTGTTGACCTTGAGGCTTGCGATTAGACGAACATACCCACCGCAATAAGTAGCGAGCAGGCGGCTTCAATGAATGCTGAGCCTTAAAGTTCGCAAGAAAGATACCGCACCCTGTGCGCTTGGAGCCAGTGCAGTGCAATGCCCTGCCTCGTCGGCAAGATAAAAATCCCGGCGACGCAGCAAACCAAAGTCGCATTTACACGCAGCCAATGGCAGAACAGCCCCATCAGCCTTGCGCTTAATATTAACGCTACAGAGGCCCAGTCAATGGGCTTTCAACTGCCTGCTAAGCAACCAACAACTTATTTTCAGACATTAATACCGCTCTTCCCCCTACACGAATTGTCAGGTCTTGTGTACGACGATTATCCATCTCAACACTGATAATGCTTTGGCGTGACTCAGAGTGCCCCCGCTCTACGGCAAATACGTGGGTACCCAACTGAATATGAGAATGGGCACACAAGTAGTTGGCAAAAGCTGGAATTGTCGCGCCCACAGGAGGGTCTTCGTGACCACCAATTTCTGGTCCGAATAAACGCACATGAAAATCGGCAACGGTTGGGTCGGTATTATTAGAAAACAACAGCAGATTCTGAGCCAGAGAACTTGGAGCAGAAGAGCGGCTCCATTCATCAAACTTAAAACGCACCTCTTGTATCGCCCGATAGGACTTTATGGGCACAATTAAATACGGCGTTCCACAAGACAATATCAGTGGCCGGAAGTGATCAAAACCAATGTCAGGCTGCGTCAAACTCAGCATCGCCGCCAGCTCATCATCACTAGGGGTAAAACGATCAATGGTTGCGTGGGTCACCATGGACTGCTCGATTACTCCTGGTTTCCCCCCATCACGAGAAACATGGGCTTTAATCCCAACATTCTGGCATTCAAAATTCAACTCAGTTGGGATGTCGCCCAAAACACAAGCCCCAGTTGAAGCAAGCACCTGTGCCGCAGCAATCACCGAATGCGTTGCCCCAGAAACCTCTTTAAAAGGCGTAAAGCTACGTAGTTTAAACCTTCCTTCGCTCAACTTCTCAACAAATACGGTATTCGCTGCGCCGGTTTCATTGGAGATTTTTTGCATTTGCTCCGTACTTAAACCCGATGCATCGGGAAACACCGGCACCTGCGCGCCATTAAAAGGCTTTTCCGTAAAAACATCTGCTGTAAAAAACGTATAGCTCATCAGTCAATTCGTCCCTATATAGAAAAACAACTATTTCAATACCGCCTAGCAAGACTAGGCTTACAATTTCTCTTCTGCAAACGCCGCAAGACGGCTTTATTCAACACCATGCTCAAAATATTTACACCTTTCTACAAGGTAGGTCAAGCCGGATGTTAAAGGGACGAGGTACTTATGACCAATTTACACGAAATTCTCCAATACGCCGATTTGTCGAATTCCCCCACCTAGGTCAAAATCGACCTAACCTGAAATTACGTCAGATTCTGGGCCCCATCAACAGTGATGAACGCATTGTTAAAGGGTCAGCCTCGCATATAACTTAAAAATTTATACTGGATATTAGCCCTTTCCTTCACGTAATCCATACTGGTACGGTTTTTATGTCCCCCCAATCAAAACCTCCAAATTATCGTCAAATGCCACCAACCAAGACACCTTTTTTCTTCCCTTGCACCCGGTAAAAGCCTGGCCGCAGCTCAACACTGCACCTACAAACTCTTCATCGCCAGTAATAAACATATTTGGGTGCATGCTGCGGATACCAACGTCTTTTACCGGCTGCACCGTAAAGCCGCCCTCTTGAGCCGTAGTGACACTGCCCACCGCATCTCAGAAACTACTTAGTACCAACTTAGTTAGTCCCTGCTCGTACCCTTTGGCTAACCGGTCTATGTCATCCAATACCTAATCATTTTGCTAGTCTTCCACATGCTCAAGCCCTTTGCTTTGAGACGCATACTGATATCTTTCGTGACCAAGCACACATGAGGCACGCATAAGTACCGAGATTATGCATAATGACCTGATTCGGATATACCGCCAAGGTGCACGGGAAAATGCAGCGCGTTTAGTGGCCCTATTGAGGGAATTCATCAAGGTATCAACCAGAATGCAACACCAGCAGAGCCTATAACAATTTATCTCAAGCAGATGCAAAGCTTAGAAAGTGAAAAATGTCATTATTAGCTTAGAATGGTCTGCCCCACCTGAAGAACAATGAAAAGCAAGCTAACGGTCATACCTAAAATTGGAATTATAATAGGAAAGGTCTTAACACCCTCTGGGTTAGGATCCACCTTCTTGATGCGTAATAATGCCCAATTTACGAGGGTAAAAACAGATAGAATGAGATAGCTTGTCATTTCCACTAAAGTAACAAAAGGAAAGGCCAGAGCGAAAATCAGCAGAGCCAATGTAATAATAACGGTGGAAATAAGAGGAGTCTGAGTTCTTGCATTAATTGATGTCAAAAACTGCGGCATCCAACCATTATTAGCCATGCCATACAGAATCCTTGACCCCATAATAATTTGAATCAATGCACCATTCACTACGGCGAAGAGGCTAATGATGGTGATGAGCAAGGCATCTTTCCCCGTGGATTCTGCATACACCAGTGCTAACGGGGCATTACTTTCACTCAACCGTTGCGGGTCGACCACATTGACGGAAACATAACTGATCAACGCGTACAATACTGTTGCAGCGATCAGCGAGAATATCGTAGCAAGGGGTAGGTTACGCTGTGGGTTTTTGACCTCTTCAGCGATATTGATCATATCTTCAAACCCGATAAACGCATAGAAAGCTAAGAAAGCACCAACAAATATCCCATCAAGAACAAACTCACGACCCTCACTGCTGTTATCGAGTGGTAATGCCGGTGTAAGGCCATCACCGACGAGCCTATCCAAGCCTACAGTAGCTATAATGACAAGCCCTGCTATTTCAATAACAGTCAGTAGTGACGCAACCTTAACAGACTCCCCAATACCCCAGCTTGCAATAACCCCAAGCGTAAGGATAAGCCCACCTACGAGCAGGTTTTCTGGTACGTGTGCGATTTCCTGAAAATAACCCGCAAAGCCATGTGCGAGCGCGGCAGCCGAGGCAACACCAGCCAGCGCCAACATCAACCCAACCAACCCCGAGAGTGCGTTGAGCTTAAACCCTTTGTACAAATACACCGCTTCGCCTGCGCTAACGGGGTAGCGAGCAGATAACTCCGCATAAGTGAAAGCACTAAATCCAGCAGCGATGGAGGCTATAAAGAAGGATACTGGCGCAGCATACCCGGCCTCCCCCGCGACCTTTCCTACCAATACATAAATTCCTGCGCCTAAAATATTACCAAGACCATATAGCGTTAGTAGGACGAGGCCAATTGACCTACGTAATTCAACCTTTTCATTACCCATTACTGTATCTGCCTCGATTAAGCCTTATAGAGGGGATTCTAAAGGACTCCACTAAAAATATGTAGTTGCACCCATAATTTGGTTGTCAGTCTAAAGGTAGTAATATATTCACCACTAACTGAACAAAAAGCGCACGAGAATGGAAAATGTTCCCAACGAAAATAAAAACCAAGCCTCGTCATTACCGATAGGAGACGACGAGGAAAGCATCACCTCTGGCTTAATGGTCAAACCAGCTGTGCCACTATATCCCGAATGAGGCGCGCCCAAACTTGTGCGATAATCGGAAAAATGGAACCACTCACTGAATAATCCCATGCAGGATAATATCAATTGAATCACTCAGCCAGCTCCCTGGATGCAGTCCTCAAGCATTATCATCAACAACTCAATGAACGTTTACTGCTTCAGCAAGATGCCTTAATTGATAAGAATATTACCTTGGCTCTTCAGATTTTCAATCAATTCCAACTACTGATGATCGATCACCTACAGGTGGAAAATCTCATCCTGCTGCCACTTCATGCTGAAATAGAGAGTCCTCGCTGGCCCAGCTCTCTCTACAAGCTGGAGCATGACAAAATCATCAAGCTCATGCGTAAGGCTGAACGGCAATTACGCTCAATACAACGGCATAAACACACCGACTGCCGCCGCG
>JAHRVS010000389.1 GCA_019090565.1 Gammaproteobacteria bacterium | reverse complement strand
CAGGCTGCTCATTCACCGTACTTTTAAAATCGCCTTTGCAAAGCCCTTTCTTTTTAAAGTAGCCATACGTGCCAGACACTGAGTTTCTACCGTAAACTTGCAGGGCCCGGTCTAACCATGGTCCCGTCATGCCTAAATCACCCCACATATTCACACCTTTAAGGGCGCCACACTTTCTCGTTACCGAAAAAACAGCATCAACCTGAGGGATCGTCAGGCCTTCAATGGGGTTATCTTTATGGACATAAACAGCCAAGGCATCCAAGGCAACACGAATACGCGTAGGCTTATAGCCATGCTTTTTCTCGAAGGACTCAAGTTCTTTGTTTTTCATCTTACGGCTCATCGGCCCAAGATTGGACGTACCCTCAGACAAAGCAGGAGGAGCCGTTGAAGAACCCGCCGCTTGGATTTGGATATTCACGCTAGGGTACTGGCGCCTGTACTCCTCTGCCCACAAGGTCATCAGGTTGGCCAGTGTATCGGAACCCACGCTGGAGAGATTACCAGAGATGCCACTCACCTTTTGATAAGTGGCCAAGTTTTCATCCACAACTGCAACAGCCAACACACTGCTACTTATTGTCCCAACACCCAATGACAGACCAACAGCGAGCATCAACTTTCTGAACTTCATATTCAACCCCTTTATAGAAAGGGCGCCTCTAAAATGAGTGCTTTTTTCGTAAGAACGAAGAAGCCCCACACCAAGAACCACAGTATATAGGGCATACACGAAGGTTCGAGTGCAGAGCTGACAACGCTATCGCGAGGAAAATGCGACTATAGAGGTGCCCACTAAGTTACAGTTTTGTAACACTTATCGTGTCAACGCAGCAAGTATGAACGTTCTATATGACAAAGTTGTGACGAAGGGAAAAGTGATCTGAAAAAACGGGCTATTAGAGGAGGCATTTATGTCAAATGGCCACCAGGCACAGCGAATACCAGCACCTTAGCGTGTTGGCGCCCCCTACCCCTTAACTAGCAGGGTGTTGGAATTCGCTGATTCAGACCTATCAATCAAACCCATTAATCAAACCTAAGAGTCAGGCTTAGATACAAGGCAAAATTAAGGCCGCCGCTAAACAAGCAGCACTGACACGCAGCATTTGAGCCTGACCTTGACGTCATAAAGGCCAGGTCAGCATAATTTCAACAACCTACCAAGAACGAAAGGAGCAATATAGAATCGATGCGGAACCGATGGCGTCTAAAAAAAGAAGGAATGAGTGTTATTGACCGGCCCTTCACCTATAGAAATAAAAGCCACAGGGGCGCAAAAATAAACCCCCAGCTCAATCACTTGATGTAGAAAAAACCACCCTTGGAGAAGGAAATTCACACGAAAAGCAACTTCCCTGACCCACTTCGGATGAAATTTCTAGCTCACTATCATGACGACGAAGAATCTGCTTGACGATAGCTAAGCCTAAGCCTGTGCCGCCCTTATCTCTTGAGCGCCCGACATCTATACGGTAAAAGCGCTCGGTTAATCGGGGTAAGTGTTCTTGCTCTATACCTTGGCCAGTATCGTGAACCTCAAAAATCGCCTTCCCATTAGCCTCGTACCAACGAACACTTATTTGAGTCCCATCTGGGGTATATTTAATCGCATTGCTAATTAAGTTACTGAAAACACTGTACAATTCAGAATCAACCGCCCTCAACATCAAGTTCGACTGAATATCGACTTTAATGGCATGACGACCACTGTTTAATAGCTCCATGTCAATCATCAAGCTATTAAGCAGCCCACTTACTTTCACTTCTGGGCACTTATCCAACAAAGGTGGCTCGGCGGTATCCAATGTAGACAGTGTTAGTAGGTCACCCACAATAGTTTTCATCCGCGTGGCCGGCTTAAGCATTTTATCTATGCGCTCGCGGTATTCCTTACCGAGTGACTCGTCATCTGACAGAATTTCAAGGTAACCAAGCACCACCGTCAGAGGTGTACGCAACTCATGGGACACATTCGCCACAAACTGCTGGCGCATATTCATCAGGTGGTGGATATGCGTGGTATCACGGGCAACCAGTAAACGCTGGTTCTTAAATTCGACCAAACGCAACTCAAGGCTTTTAGCATCATCCACAGGAGAACGTATTTCTAAGCTGGCATTGCCTTTGTTGTTTTGCAGCAAACCGGCAAACTTAGGTGCGCGAATAATGTTCGAGACTATTTGCCCTCGGTCTTTGTAATTCAAACCAAGCATTAACTCCGCAGCCTTATTAAACCATTCTATTTCGTCACGAGAGTTCAGTAATACAGCAGGGTCAGGCAAGGCATGGGTGCTTTCACGGAATCGTTTAAGGATTTTACCCAGCTTTTTCTTACGCGCACGGCTCTTTTTTTGTAACTTCAAGTACTCATAAGAGAGCTCACCCCAACCCCCTTTTTGATTCAGCACCACTTTCTTTTTTGAAGCGCTCCACTTCGCGAAGCGGTGCATCTGCAGTAATTGATAACCACTAAAAACCAGTGCTGCAATTAGCGAACCCAATAGCACGTTACCAGCGAGGCCTCCGAGGAATACCCCCAAGACCAACAATACAACTAAACGCAGGGCCTCTTGGGCCCAGGGGCTTCCCATACAATCTCCAGCTCTTAAAAAACGATGCCATCAGCAGCCTTCGCCTGCCACTTTATTTTGCAACCATCCCGCACAAAGGCTCTGTGCATGAACTTCATTTTAGCCTATCGCGGGTTTTGTTCCGAGGAAAAACGGTACCCTGCCCCCCGAACGGTTTGAATATGTTTATCATAACCCTGCTTCGCCAGCAGTTTTCGTAAGCGCAGCACATGCACATCGACAGTGCGATCTTCAACATAAACATTTCTCCCCCAGACGCGATCCAGCAGCTGCTCCCGAGAAAAAACGCGCTCAGGATGCCGCATTAGGAATTCCAGCAAGCGATACTCAGTAGGACCGATATGAATGGGGTCTCCACCTAAAGCCAGGCGATGGGCTTGTGTGTCAAGCTGAAGATCACCCACCGTTAGGAAGGCATCGGTTTTATTACTGGTCCGCCGCATAACGGCACGAATACGCGCAACCAATTCTCTGGGGGAAAATGGCTTGGTCATATAATCATCAGCGCCGACATCAAAACCCCGAAGCTTGTCGCGCTCTTCGCCACGCGCAGTAAGCATAATCAGTGGCAGCTCTTTAGTATGGTCATCGAGTCTTAAGCGGCGCACAAACTCCACCCCACTCATGCCTGGCAACATCCAGTCTATTAAGGCGACATCAATACCCGGTTGATCAAGCAAACGAAGCGCATGTTCAGCATCTTCGGCCTCCGTTATATGAAAGCCTTCCTTCTCAAGCGAAAATTTTAACATTTCACGAATATCAACATCATCTTCAACGATTAACACATTATAACTAGCCATATTTTTCACCGTAGCAGAAAATACCATCTAAACAACAGCATGTTACAAGCGCATGACAGCTGAAAACACGCCGAACAGCAACATTGTGACACATTTATAACAGTCCAAATTTTTAAGATAAAAACTATGAATTGCCCACCCCACAAGTTATATTTTATCTAAGGGACATCTCTAAAAATAGTGATTTTCACGTGAGAGCAAGGAAGCCCCGCACGGACGACTGCATGGATGCAAGAGGTAGAGTAATGCAGAACGCAATTGCCGAGAGCCGTTGTGTATAAGGCATACTTAAGGATTCGAGTACGGCGCTTATGCACACTATGTGCTGTATGCCGGTTTTGCAGGAGCCTTAACCGGTGACACAGCCATCACGTAAAAAGCGCATCTTTAGAGGTGCCTCCAGGGCAACGCTAAAACAAAAATTTACTAGTATAGCGTCACGAAAGCCCCTGCAATTGCTAAACTTTGACTGCTGGGCGCCCGTTGCCGCCGAACCAAAAAACTCAGGATAACTGTAATAATGACCCAGAATAAAGAGCTGACTAAAACCCTCGAAACGCTACACCTTGCACTCAAAAACTACAAATCAGAAGAAGCACTTGACGAAAAAAGCATCCAATTGATTGAAAAAATCAATCAAGATATGAAAGATATCAATGACGCCCACACCGAAGGCAATACACTTCAGCCAATAGCACTGGATGAGTCTATTGTTCATTTTGAACAGAGTCACCCTACACTTACGGGCATCCTCAGAGAGATCGCTGACTTATTAAATAAAAGCGGTATTTAAGGGCAGCGCTAAAATAGTGTTTTCCATTTGAAAACAAAGACACTCCATAATTCGAGCCACAATATATAGGGCGCACACGAAGATTTGAGTACGGGGCTATTTCGTGTCTTTTAGGTCCGTGGCTTTCATGTCTGCGCCCTTCAAGCTGCCCCTTTCAACGTAACTGTCGCGCGAAGAGTGTATTTCAGAAATACCCTTAAGCCTTTTTCAAAGGCCAAATAATCAAACAAACCACCTGACAAGTGCCTGCTTGCTACAGCTGCAATGCGCTTGCAATATCGTCAATTAAAATATGCTCGCTGGAGATGGTTATTACCCGCTCGCGTTCTGATTCACTAAAGCCCTCTAAGTTTTTGCACTGAGCCAGCATCACCTTGACCCCTGCCTCAGACGCATCGCCTCCCTCCTTTTCTCTTTTTTCTAGGCGCTTGCGAAGGCTCACCTCATTCGCCACCGTATTGAGAATGTGGCAAGGCAGCCCACATACTGCAGCCAATGCTTCAAACGGCGCGCGGCTTTTCCGAGATAAAAAGGTTGCGTCAACAATCACTGGATAGCCCGCCGCCAAAACCGTTTGGCTCAAGATTTCCAAACGCCGGAACGTTTTCTCGCTGAACGCCTTGGTATAGATGCTATCAGCAAGCGTGTCGATACTCTTCTCGTTGGGCAACAACCCAGCGATGCGCTTGCGCTCAACATCTGACCGAACCTGAATCGCACCGGTTTTTGCCGAAATTTGGCGCGCAACCGTTGTTTTTCCCGAACCCGATACACCGTGCATTAGCGCGCAATAACGATGCGGTGGTTTTAGATACCTTTCAGCCAAACCGACATAACGCTGCGACAAGGGCATTTTATCGTGGCCGAATGTTTCAGAAGGCACACCCTTTGCCTGCGATTGAATCAGAGCCACTTTTGCTCTCACCATGGCAAAATAGACTTTGTAAAAATTCAACAGGGCCAAGCCCTCATAATCGTCACGGTATTCAAGGTAAGTGTTCAGGACATGGTTTGCTTCAACAAAAAGCCCCCTGCTTTCGAGATCCATCAATACAAACGCTAATTCGCAGATCACATCAACAAACCGAAAGGCGGGATTAAATTCAATGCAATCGAAAAAAGTCACCGTCCCATCGATAAGCGCCATATTGCCAAGATGAAGGTCGCCATGGCACTCCCTGATTT
>JAHRVS010000022.1 GCA_019090565.1 Gammaproteobacteria bacterium | reverse complement strand
GTCTGCTTCTTTTTCTTCGTCCCACAATTTTCTCTGGTGAAGAAAATTTCGATAACGTTTGATGGGCTCTTTTTCCCAGCCTTTTTTAAGGCCTTCTGGCGGGCTGTAGCGGGTAGCATCATCTGCAGTAGTGTGATCACAAAGCCGGTAAGTGATGGCTTCAATCAAAGTCGGGCCTTTGCCTTCGTAGGCGCTTTCTAGTGCACGCTTGACTGCATCATAAACAGCGAGTACATCACAGCCATCCACTTGTTCGCAGCGCACCTCACCTGCGATGCCTTTTTGCGCCAGTGTTTGAGCGGCCGTTTGTACTGATCGGGGTACAGAAATGGCCCACTGGTTATTGTTGATGAGCACCACTAAAGGTAATTGCCAAGCACCGGCAAGGTTGATGGATTCCGCGAAATCGCCGCGAGAGGTGGCGCCATCACCCAAGGTTGAAACGACGGCGCGTTTTTCATTGCGTAACTTTATTGCGCTAGCGATGCCGGCACCGTGAGTGACTTGGGTGGCAATGGGTACGCAGGATGATAAATCTTGTGGTGATTGCTCAGAGCTGTTGCCTCGCTCATCACCACCCCAACAAAGTAATATATCTTTTATTTTAACGCCACGAATAAGCTGCGTGGCCATGTCGCGGTAGTACGGTGCGAGCACATCGCTTTTTTGCATGGCATAGCCAATACCAACCCCAATGGCCTCTTGGCCAAGGGTAGATGGGTAGGTGCCCATTTTCCCAGTTCGTTGTAGGGCAATGCACTTTTTATCCAATAGTCGAACTAACACCATGTTTCGATAAAGCTCTATCAACGTTTCATCGCTATCAAGCCGCTGGGGCAGCTGTTTTTTTAGCACACCTTCATCATCAAGGTAGCGATAATAATGAATGTCAAACTGCGCTATGTGCTCAGGGTTTCTATCGTCGTTATTCATAGAGAGCCTTTGGGGTGTCCTTTTTGTGTGTTATGTCTGACGTTAGTCATTAGGCGCAGTCGCCCTGTATATCAAAGCATGGATACACTAATGATAGAGGATATTTTCAGCCATCTGGTTTGCAACAGTATGGCAGGGCTTGTTTTCTTGTTCGGCGCGGTCAAAGATTTCTTCCAGAGTGTCGCCAATTTGTTTGGTTTTTATTGTGACTTCCTGCTCGGAAATCCCATTTGGGATAAGTGATACATCGATGAGTCCGCCTGCATTAATGACATAGTCAGGCGCGTAGAGGATTCCTTTCTTATGAAGCAGCACTCCGTCACTCTCTTGCGATAACTGGTTATTAGCAGAGCCAGCGACAATTTTGCATTCAAGATGCTGCAGGTTAGATGGGTTGATAATTCCACCTAATCCACATGGGGCAAACACATCGCAGGATGAACGATAAACGTCATCGGGGGGGATGACCATGACCTCATCAGGGGATTTCATCCGTTCAAGGCAGGCATTCAAGGTGGCATCATTGATGTCTGAAATGCTTATTTTTGCACCTAACTCTTCGAGAGAAATAGCCAATGCAGCACCGACATTTCCCACACCCTGGATCACAACATGAATACCATCCATGCTCTGGCGACGCATTTTTTTTCTAACGGCCGCTTTTATTCCTTCGAGAACGCCCAGCGAGGTAAAAATAGACGGGGTGCAACCATCGTTACTGGTGCCGCAGACATACGAGGTGGAATGAGAAATATCATCCATGTCTTCTATGTTGGTGCCGCTATCAACAGAGGTGATGTAATCTCCTCCTAGTGACTCAACAAATTCGCCAAATTCTTCAAAATAAGTATGGCGATTCTTGAAGGTCTTGGGTCGTATAAGGACAGATTTACCGCCGCCGTGATGAATGCCCGCTAAGGCAGCCTTATAACTCATTCCTTTTGCAAGGCGCGTCACGTCCTCAGTGGCAGCATCGGTATCTGGGTAGCTAATACAGCGGCAGCCTCCCAACGCGGGACCGAGCTTCGTGCTGTGAATGGCAATAATGGCCATGAGGCCCGAACGAGGGTTGCTGTGGGTGTGGAGAGTGCATGAGTTGGTGTGGGTAATGCTGCTATTCATCTCTGCTTATCCCTGTAATGACGCATAAGGCACATGGGTCGGATATATCGACCGGTAAACATTCATCCTCACTGGTTTAAACACCTAGATGGGTGTGCCGTATAGAAAGCGGTGGGTTGTATTACATGATGTAATTATAGACGAGACAAGCAACTACAGACGTGAAAACGGAGCGGGGTAACTCATCGATACAAAAACGGCGAACCCTATTTACATGGTTCGCCGTAGAGTGGGGCCTTAGAAATGTCTTTTGCTGAGGACCCAGTGCAGGCCCAACAAAAACAGCGGGAAGAGGTGGCTAGTCTTGTTCAGTCAGGCAAAAATCATCGAAATGTCCTGTGTCGACAAAGTTAACCTGGCGCTCCTGGCCGGGAACAGTGATACCCTCATCGGTGATGGTTAAGTCATCGCCCTGCAGGACATTGTTATCAAAATGATAAACAGGCTTGATAACACCTTGCATGGCAGCAGTTTCATACTGTTGGGCTTTCTTCGTGACGACGGCACTTCGCTCTTCATGTTGCTGCATGGTTGCAGCGTCATGTTTCTTTGCAAGCATTTTTTTAACGACATGGGGCGCGAGTACTAAGGCAGTGGCATTATTGCCGCCGAAGCCTTTGGAGTTCAAGAAAGTCATATCCATACCTTCTTTGCCTACTTCTGTGTGCTCTTTCTCAAAACGAAGTTGTGACTGATGCACATCTTCTGCAACCTCATCCAGGGTGTTAATGCCCGGTACCAAGCCATGTTCCCATGTGCCCAAGGTGAAATTAAGTTGGTCTCCTCCTGCTGTGGCCAAGGAGTGCCCCACGTAACATTTGATCGCGCTGACTAACCAGTTTTTGATGTCGTAGGCCTTTGCGACCTCATTAAAAACATGGGATTCAGTGACGCGGTTTTGGGGGGTGCCGGTGCCGTGGGCATGCACATAGCTACGCTCTTGGAGCGCTTTTCGGCCGAGTAGTTTTTCACCTAAGGCAGCCGCTTTCCATAAGGTGACGTAGTTACCTACGCCCGGCGACGAAATGGACTTTTTAAAACCGTCAGCATTAATAAACACGTCAGGGACCGCGCCGTAAATTTTCGCACCCAACTCAAGTGCGAGAGAATCATCCATCAATACGAAAAACTGTGCAGACTCAGCAATGGTGAACCCACAGTTATTGCCGAAAGGGCGGCAGGCTCGTGGGCGGTCTGGCCCCACCGTGGACTGGTCAAGTTTGGCAATTTCATCGT
>JAHRVS010000388.1 GCA_019090565.1 Gammaproteobacteria bacterium | reverse complement strand
TTTTTCGATTCTTGTCGCTTTTTTTACGTTATCAACGCCATCTTTTGCCAACGAATCATCACCAGATCCCTCGTTGATGGGGTCAAAGTGGTTTTTTTTGGGTGATAGTCAGACAATAGGGCGTGCGAAACAGAAACACACTAAATCGCACGCAACTACTTTTTACAGAATTTGGGACGCAACTTTCAAAGGCCATGCCACGCAAACCGTAAACGGTGTTAGTGGGCGAACTATGAATCAAACTCGTAACTACTTCATCGAAAACGCGAAGAAGAATGATTCATGGGTGCATTTTCAGGAGTCGGGAAACCAACTGTCAGACAATGGAAGCCAAAATACGGTAAAAAAGTTTGTAAATCAGTTTGAGTCACTGGTTAGGGCTATCAATAAGCTCTCTCCAAATGCGAAAATATCTACTGAAACCGCTTATTCGTTTGAAGCTGAAAGAATGAAAGGCCGAGACTGGAAAAGATATAATACTGCCTTGTATAAAAGCGTTGTAAAGCTTCGGAGCGAGGGGATTACAGTCTTTGTGGCAAATGTCGACAATAACATTAAAAACCTGATTACTGCGAAGCGTAAAGAGCTGGGTGTTGATGGTGGGCAGCAGGCAGTTTGGGGCGGCCCTAGCAATGAGATAAAAAGGCATTATACAGGGCTTGGAAATCTCATGGTTGCCTTGAGCATTTATGAGGCGTGGGGGTTTGACCTAGATAAATTGAATTTCAGGTTGATACCGAAGGACGAGGTCAGTCTGGCAGATATTGAGCTATGCCTTACCGTCATTCAGCAGCATAGATCGACCCATACAAAACGCCGAACACACTAATAAGAACTACCCTTTTCCAAGGGCACACTCAAAGTGTTATTGAAACAGGATACCAAGTATTCTATCGCTTGAATCCTTCGATAAAACTACAAACAAGGCTCCTTTTTTATTAGAGGTGCCGATTATTATTCATTGGAGTTTATGTGCGTATTGCTTTAGCCCCAATGGAGGGTGTTTGTGACGTTAACCTTCGTCAAATCCTTACGGGGATGGGCGGATTTGACTACTGTGTAACCGAATTTATCCGTGTGTCCCATACGATGCTACCTGACAAGGTTTTTTATCGGGAGTGTCCTGAGCTACATCAAAATGCGAAAACAGCATCATCGGTTCCTGTTCACCTTCAATTATTAGGCAGCGATCCAAGGTTGTTGGCTGACAATGCCGCCCGGGCCGTAGAGCTTGGAGCACCGGTGATTGATTTAAACTTTGGTTGCCCAGCACGCTGTGTCAATAAACACACTGGTGGCTCTTACCTGCTTCAGTATCCTGATCAATTATTTTCCATTGTAGAGGCGGTTCGTGCTGCTGTGCCGGAAAGTGTTCCGGTTACTGCAAAAATGCGCTTAGGATTTAAAGATAAAACACTTGCGATTGAAAATGCGCAAGCTTTGGAAGCGGGTGGCGCGAGTTGGCTGACGGTTCATGGGCGTACAAAAGCAGAGGCTTATCGGCCTCCGGCATACTGGAACTGGATTGGAAAAATCAATGACGCTGTGGCGATTCCTGTCGTAGCCAATGGTGAGATATGGAGTGTTGAGGATGCGATGGCATGTCGTTCTGAGAGTGGTTGTGAGTATTTAATGTTGGGCCGAGGGGCATTGGCGAGGCCAGATTTAGCCAGGCTAATTAAGGGTGAATCGCAGGAGGCGCTGCCTTGGTCTTTAATGAAAGAGGAATTCATCCGGTATTTTCGTATGATTGAAGGTACCGGTCAGCCTTCCAGAGTCGCTGGGAGGTTAAAGCAGTGGTTGGTTTTTTTACAGCAAAGCTACCCGGATGCCGCGGCCTTATTAATGGTTGCTAAACGACTTAAATGCCCAGATGAGATCTATCAGGCAACGTTAGTAAGCTAAGAGGTAATGAATTCTAAGGGCGGCAATATTTAAGGGCAGCTCTAAAAACGCATTTTTCGCGATAGCTGCATCACTGGTTAAAAGCTCCTGCAAAACTGGCATACAGTATGTCGAGTGCATAAGCGCCGTACTCGAATTCTTATAGCTGCCCTATACGCTGTGGTTCTTCGTGCTGGGTCTCTTTTCTCTCCCATGAAAATCACTATTTTTGGAGGTCCCCATAAGTTGTTTGACGAATCAGGGGAGTAAACACCCATTAATTTTTCCTTCACTAAGCCTTGATAGGTGCGCGCATTGCGCTATTTTTAGAAGTGTCTAATAGTGGGTTAACGTACTGCATAATCTAATAACATAGATGGATTTTTTATGGCATTTAAGACGATTTCGGTAGTGGGTCTGGGTTACATTGGCTTGCCGACGGCCGCGGTATTTGCTTCTCGAGGCTTGGACGTTGTCGGTGTTGAGGTGTCTGAAAAGGCGGTAAACACCATTAACGCGGGCAATGTACATATTGTAGAACCTGACTTGGATATGGTCGTGCGTGGGGCTGTGCATGCGGGGCGGCTTCGGGCGACGTTAACCCCTGAGCCTGCTGATGCGTTTATGATTGCGGTGCCCACTCCCTTCAAGGGTGAGAATGAGCCTGACTTGAGCTACATTGAAAGTGCGGGGAAGAACATTGCTTCTGTGCTAAAAAAGGGAGACCTTGTGGTGCTGGAATCCACATCTCCTGTTGGTGCGACGGAATGCTTATCGCGGTGGCTTGCTGAAGCGCGGCCTGATTTGAATTTCCCCCATAATCACGGCGAAGAAGCCGATATTCAGGTTGCCCATTGCCCTGAGCGAGTCCTCCCGGGCAAGGTGCTTCAGGAGCTGGTATCCAATGACCGTATTATTGGCGGGTTAACACCTTATTGTACCGAGCGTGCTACGGAGCTTTATGAGCTAATCGTCACTGGGGAATGCTTCGCTACAAATGCGCGTACCGCTGAGCTTGCAAAGCTAAGCGAAAACTCTTTTCGGGATGTAAATATAGCCTTTGCTAACGAGCTGTCTACCATCTGTGATCAGCTCGACGTCAATGTTTGGGAGCTAATTCGTTTGACGAATCGCCATCCTCGCGTAGACGTATTAAGCCCGGGGCCAGGGGTAGGGGGGCATTGCATTGCTGTTGACCCTTGGTTTATCGTGCATTCCGCCCCCGAACGCGCAAAAATGATCCGTTTGGCTCGAGAAATTAATAATGAGAAGCCCTTGTATGTCGTTGATCAGGTGCGAGAGTTGGCAGACCAATTTAAAAAACCGGTAATTGCTTGTTTAGGCTTAGCGTTTAAAGCCAATATTGATGATTTGCGCGAAAGCCCAGCAATGGATATCTGTGAAGCCATTGCCAAACAAGGCTTTGGCGAGGTATTGGCAGTGGAGCCTAATATTAGTAAATTACCAGAGAGGCTTTCTCGTGAAGGGGTGGTGCTAGTCTCTATTTCCGAAGCGCTAGAAAGAGCAAATACCATTGTGATACTGGTGGACCACAAGCCGTTTATTCGCTTATCGAAAGAAAAGTTTGCCGCGAAGGTGGTGGTGGATACGCGAGGTTTGTTGTCGCGTTAACGTTGATTGCAACAAAAAAGGGCAGCTAAATGGCTGCCCTTTTTTGTTGCAAATGCAGGGGCCTTAAAGGCGATGTTTACCTGCATTAATTTCGTTGAAAAGCTCGGGCGTAATCTCTTCATACTTTCCGGCCAAAAGAGCATAAAGCGTATCGCTGACTTTACTGGGGTCGTAGCCGTCTTTCTTTAGGTCAGACTTTTTATACTTAAACGTGGCAGTTGTTTCCATTAGTGGTTTAATACGGATGAAAAGGGGAACCGCGTAGGCGGGCATCTCTGCCTTCATGTAGGTGAGTAGAGCATCAAGCTTAAGGTCTTTGGTTTGTGCTGCTGGCGTTAAGGAAACCATGCCAGCTCGGCCATTGGTGTCAGGGATTTCTACACCATATACCACCGCATCCTCAAACCCGGGGAAGCCATGCATAATGTTTTCTACTTCTGTCGTGGAAACATTCTCGCCTTTCCAGCGGAACGTGTCACCTAAACGGTCAACAAATTGATAATGCATGCAACCAATGTTTTTCAACATATCGCCGGTATTAAAGTAGCAATCACCTTTTTTGAAAACGTCTCGTAGTAGGGCGCCTTCTGTTTTGTCTTTTTGGGTATAGCCAATAAAGGGCGTGGAAGCGGTGACCTTACCGAGCATCAGGCCTGGTTCGCCTTTATCGGCTTTGATATGAAAACCTTTGGCATCTTTGAGGGTTGATTCTGTATCACGGTCATATTTGACGAGTACGATATTCCCGCCGCCAAACCCGACGGTATTTTCTAAGTTAAAAAGGTTGAAAAAGGCAACGTTTCCTTCGCTGGAAGCATAAAATTCCACAACATTCTTAATGTCGAAGCGCTTTCTAAATTGAGGCCAGATCGAAGGGCGTAAACCATTCCCAATAATGGTGTGGATCGTATTATCCACATCGTCGGGTTTTTCAGGAATATTCATAAGGTAACGACAAAGCTCTCCGACGTACCCGAATGCGGTGCACTGGTACCGCTCAATGTCGGCCCAGAAATTACTGGCGCTGAATTTGCGGGCAGGCGCAATCGCTGCGCCGGCATTAAGAACGCCCCCTGCCCAGCAAATTAACAGCCCTGTTGCATGATACAGTGGGAGTGTTGCATACAGAATATCTTTGTCTGAGAGGTTGGCGAATATGCCACCGCCGCCGTAAGCAGCTAAGAATCGTTCGTGGTTAGTAATGGATGCCTTTGGCATACCCGTAGTGCCAGAGGTGTAAATGTAGAAAAGGTGGTCAGTTTTGTTGATGGCGTCTGTGGCAATTGGGTTGGTTTTTGGCTGGTCTTGCATTTCCGCACCCAGGTTAATGTAGCCGCGGGGTGCTTTACCGGGATTATCGAAGGCATCCCAATCGCCCACGAATATGGCTTTATCTTTAGGTACTACGAGGTCATTCCGTACTTCTTTGTAGGAAGCCAGTTGCTCTTCACCGATTATGGCAGCAACGGGGTTAACCAGGTTAATGCTGTGAGTTAATACTTTGGAGGTTTGCGAGGTATTGAGTAAAGCTGCAACGCCACCGGCCTTGGCAATACCGGTCACGCAAATAAGAAACTCTGCACGATTTTGCATGGAAAGTGCAACAGTATCACCCTTTTTTATGCCGATAGACACGAGGTAGTGGGCAATCTGGTTGGCTTGGCGGTTCAATTCAGCATAGGTAACCTTACGGTTATCTTGGTAAATCGCAACATTATTAGGGTGTTTTGCAGACACGTCTGCAACCATAGCGCCCATGGAGTAATTAGTACGCTTGGGGTTAAGCACTTTTGCAGCTTTGCCGATTTTGGGTACGCGTTTAATCAGTCCGGGTACATTTTTTAGGACATCTGTTAATACGATAGTATCTGAATTGCTCATCTTGCTCTCCTGGGCGGAACTGCCGTCACGGTGTTATACAAACATTTTTATAAACAGCGACGGGTTCAAGGTCCAATTAATATTTGAATTTTGCTGGGGCTTCCTAGTGGGCTAGATTGCTGCTATATGCCCAAATCAGGCCTCGATATAGTCATTGCTTGAAAACAGCACTCACCACTTGAGAGTATTGACTCAGCGGCTGTTTGCCTGAGGCCTGCTGCATCCTTGAAAGGGCGGATTGTACCCTAAGTTGGACATTTTATTAAACCCCTTCGTTTTCTTTGATCTGCGTCACATTTTTTGGTGATAGTTAGAGTACTTTGGGTTATAAACAAGAAGTCGGGAACTGTTCTTACTTATAATCCTGAGTTCTCAATTTTTAGGGCCTTGAGGGCGACCATGGCGAGTGTATTCTCCGTAGAAGGCGTGAAAAACTTACCCGTAGCGGAGTTCGCCTCTTTTGGGAATTTCAAACTTAGGCGTACGGCAGAGGTGGATTTTGCCGATTACCAGCGTAAACAATCTCGATTTTTAAGCCCCTATTCCATTGACTACAATCGGCGTTGCGCAGTTTTTGTGCAAACCTCCTTATCGGTAACGCAATTAAAATCACAGACATTTCTATACCAAGCACAGCGAGACCATGCTGAATGGGTGTTATTGGTCCCTTTTGACGAGCTATTGAACCTCGGTAAGATTACTCCCGCTGGTACTGAGAACAAGAAGAAACTTTTTTTCTTACATAGCACTGGTCGATGCGGCTCGACTTTATTGTGCAATTTACTGGAAGATGCAGGTGAGATGACCGTGCTCTCTGAGCCAGACTTCTATAGCCAGTGGGTGATGCTAAGCCAGAAATACCGTGCGCAGCTCGATCCGCGCATTCCAAAAGTAGTGGGGATGCTTACTAGCCTGTTGCTTGCAGCGCTTGATGATGACCCGGGTGCGGAGTCCGTGGTGATTAAGTTAAGGGGGATTTGTATCAATGTCGCCGAAAAAATGCAGCAATCCCATGTGAATGCCAAAAACATTTTTCTTTATCGTAATGCTTATGACACAGGGAATTCATTCCTTGGCTTGCTTCTAAAATTACCGCTGGTTCAAATGATTAACCGGCTTCGTCTGGACCGGCTACCGGTGTATTGGCTGGTGGGAATACCTGGGCTTAAAAGTAAATTAAGGGCGTTTGCACCGCTTTCCGTTATTCCTCGCTATAACCGCGTGTCGGCCATCGGAGGTGCCTCCGTTATTGCTCTGTCCTGGTTGTCAAAAATGGATCTTGCTTTGGAATTGAGTCACAAGCGGCCAGGGTTTTTTCTGTGCTGCGTGCGTTATGAGGATTTAATGAAGGACGCGCCGGAGCTAATGCAAGCTTTGGTGCCTCTTATGGTGGGTAGGGAGCTGGGTGGCCCAGCTCGAATAAATATGAATAAAACGCTCTGTGTTAATTCTCAAGAAGGCAGCGACGTCAAGAGCGACGGTCTTTATCGTTTAAGTGCTAATGACATCGAGAGAATTGATCAGGTTCTAAGCAAACACCGCGTGATAAAAGACAGTGATTACCAATTACCTAATACGCTTGTTGTCGCTGGTGATAAGCTGTTGACAGCAGGTGCTTAGTATCTGATCAAACTCAGGTATGTGAAGCAAAGAACGGTGATGCCCCGGGATTTTGAGATTGCCCGTGTTTGCGCCATAAGCTTTTTTTAAGATGCGTTGCCCAGACCAAGAGAGAGTATCAATTTTAAAATATAGCACCTCCGCTTTGATTTGAATTCGCTGAGACATTTCTAGAAAACGTTTCGCTTTGAGGTCTTGCCGCAAGGGCGGGGTGTTCTTCCACCATCGAAGCATACGGTCTGTATTGTCAAAGAGGTGAGGATGACCACAGTGCGCAAGGAGTTTTTCGCGCATTTTTTTACGCAGATAAAAGGGGGCAAGGCAGCGACCTAATAAATTAACGTTGTCAGGGAGGTAAGGGCCGACAAGTATAAGGCCTGATGCGTTGAGTTGAGCATCTATTTTCGAGGCTTCATTTATTGCGGCGCAGAGCATGCAGGTGCTGGCGCTCATTCCTATAAACAAGGGGCGCAGTGAGCTTTTGAGAAGCAGTTCGCAAAGGTCGTGAATGACCGACTCTACTTCAATATACCCTACTTTTTTGTGAGCAAAAAAATGCATTTCGTAAACGCTGCTTACACCCGGCGTGGCCAGAAGAAGCCTTATGGCATTTTCACTGTAACTGCCTTTGATCGGATCGAACCCACCCGGGATAAGAATAACAGGCCGCTCTTTAATTGCGGGCGTCCTGCCTTCAATGCTGCTTTCAATAAGATAGGTGCCTGTGAGTGAGATGCCGTCCCATTGGTCTATAAACTGGTGACGAATGCCGGGGATTGCGCGCTGATGAAGCTCTTGGCTATTTTGCATGTGTCTCTTTGGGTATATTCAAACGGTTCGAGGCCGAAGTTTACGAAAGGGGATGATTTTATATACAGGTGGGCTTAGATGGCAATGGCTGCGTGGTTAGGGGTGTCATATGTTTATCAGGTATTCGATTTCCGGCAGTAAGCGCTCTACACAACGTTTACCTTCAGTAATTGCCTCGTCACCTCGGTCTATTTCAAGTAATCCAATTTGTGATAAGCGGGGGCATAACATGATGTCGGGCGGATTGCCCGCCATGCGGCTACGTGTAATGTGGTCTTGAGTGATGTTGATAGATGCCGCCATGGTTTCAATCAAGCTCGGTGGTGTTCGGCTGTCTCCTTCGTCAGGGGTAAATAGAGAGAGTGATTTTTTTCTAATGAGGGACGTAAGGGAGTCGATGATGTCTTGGTCTTCATCGACAACAGGAGGTGCTTTTCCCGAAGGCGTAGACTGAAGTTGATTGCGATGGCCAACAAGGTCACCGTTAAGGTTGACCGCGATCACAATATCAGCCCCGAGTGCTCGGCATAGAGAAACGGGAACAGGGTTGACTAATCCACCATCGATGAGCCATTTGTCTTGGTGTTTAACAGGAGAAAATAAACCAGGTAGGGCAAAGGATGACCATATGGCATTCAAAAGGCTGCCTGATTTAAACCATACCTCTCGACCAGTTTTGAGTTCGGTTGCAACGGAGCCAAAGGGTTTCTCGAGATTTTCGATTAACAGGTCTGTCGAGCAAACATATTGTTCAAAAAAAACATTAAGACGCTCGCTGTCGATAAAGCCTCTTGTATTGAGGCTTAATTCGAAGAATTGCAGTATGTTCCAGTTGTCGAGTTTCCTTACGCCTTCCTCCAGATGGTGAAGCCGCCCATTAGCGTAGGCCGCCGCGACGATGGCACCTATAGAGCAGCCGCAAACTATATCGCAATGGATGCCGGCTTTTTCGAGGGCTTGAATAACGCCGATGTGCGACCAGCCCCGTGCAGACCCGCTACCGAGAGCTAATCCAATTCTGGCCTTCCTGTGGGGTATGGGTGGGTGGGGCACAGCAGTGTCTCTTTTTGCAAGGGGGTCAGGCGGTTGGGCCGTTTTGGCGAAGGCCGTCGTCCAATGATTATAAGGCATTGTAGCGACAATTACCGGCGTAGCGAAAGGGTGGCTGAGGGAGGGGCGTTTGAAGTTATTGATTATTCTTAGCGTATACTTCGCATAATAGGCTCGATGTACGGCGGGCTCAGTTGCTGCCTACAAATGGATTGTGGATTTGGAAGGTTGCGCCATTGTTTCGGTGGTATTTCGGCGATGTTTTTTTGATAATTCGTCATTCCCCATCTAGTCTTGATCATGCTTTGTGAGGTTCTATGTTGATCAAGTTAAAGGTTTACTGTTCTTGGGATTACACGAGTATCATCTCTTTGAGTTAAGGACTAACATATGACTTAGGTCTGCCTAAAGCCTTTATTTTTGCGTGCTGTTATGCAAACGTGGTGATATGCTTGCAAAATTTTATTACCGTGTAAGTCCTGACTTTATTTTTAGCCTCGACCAAGAGGCCCTTTTATTTTTGGTTCGGTATCTATGAGTCGAATTGACTACTTTTCTATTCCAGCATCCCGATTTTTTGACTT
>JAHRVS010000387.1 GCA_019090565.1 Gammaproteobacteria bacterium | reverse complement strand
GGTGGCGCAGATAACTTTCGACCTGAAACTCAATGTCGTAACCAAAACGAAATTGGCCAGTTCGCAGGTCACGGCCAAATTTGGCGTGCATTGCGTCATCAGACAGGTAGGTGATATGCCCCACCATGCGCGCCAATATTAAACCCCTTCGCGGGTAAGTGTCGTGCTCGTAGTAACAGCCACCATGAAATTCAGGATCAGACAGAATTGATTGCCTAGCGACTTCATTAAATGCAATATTTTGCGCACTGAGTTTTGGTGCGGAAGCAATGACCACCGCATGCCTCACATGTTCAGGGTAATCAACAGACCACTGCAAAGCCTGCATACCCCCTAAGCTGCCGCCAATGACGGCTGCCCAGCAATTAATGTTCAAGGCATCCATAAGGCGTTTCTGGCTGTTCACCCAATCTTCCACCGTCATAAGGGGAAAGTCAGGGCCATAATTTTTACCTGTTTGGGGGTTGATGCTCATGGGCCCGGTGCTGCCGTGGCAACCACCCAAATTATTAGGGCAAACAACAAAAAACTTATTTGTATCAATCACTTTGCCTGGGCCTACACAGGTTTCCCACCATCCCGGTTTGCGCTCATCCATGCTGTGATAGCCAGCAACATGGTGATGGCCACTGAGTGCGTGACAGATTAAAATCGCATTGCTACACGCTTCGTTAAGCTGCCCATAGGTTTCATACACCAGCTCATACTGATCAAGTGTACGCCCACACATCAGCGCCAAAGGCTCATCAAATTGCAAGGACTGGGGGCTAACCAAGCCTACTGAGTTTTCCGGAATCTGTTCAGGCATGAGGGTGTGTGAAATCCATGGGGTAACGCACTGCGTAACAAAAAGGGAAGTCTACCACGGCGGCAGTTAAACCTAAAAACAACACTAGTGTAGCAAAGGAGGCTCTTGCACTCTTAGGATAAATCCTTGCAACTCTTGCGTCTTTTCATCGGTGCGAGCGATTAACTTATCCAGCGCATCAAGTTGCTCCTGCTTCTTTTTACCCGCATCAGAGAACTGTTTACACTGCACAATTTCATTCTCAAGCGCCTGTTTTTTCTCTCGGGTATGCAAAATAAGTGGCTGAAGTGCTGAACGCAGCCATTCATGGGCACTTTTTTCTGCATCCAGAAATATTTTCTCTACCTCTGAAACCACGCTATTAAAAAAACGCTGAGACGCTTTATTTTGACTCAGAAGAAGCGTGCTTAAACGCGAATGAGAGGCCAGCGCTTGTTTTTCAATCAGGCGTATTTTCTCAATATAAACATCGATGTCGATTGTGGGCGGACTAAGCCTCACCCCCGTGTCTTCCAGTTTTTGATATTCAACGTAAATTTGCTCTATTTCCACATCAATTTCCACCGCATCAAAACCTAACCTTTGTAAGTCTGAGCGGGCTTTGGAAAAAAAGTTCTTTATCGCAGAACTCATGCCAAGAGTAGTCCAACTAGCGGTTAAGTCTTTTTTAACTTGGTCCCTGTAGCGCTGAATATGCTCTCTACCAATGGTGCGAAGCAGTGCTTTTCGGCGAACCATTAGCACATCGCGACTGCGTTTCAGCAGCGCCAGTTGTTGTCGATAGCGCGTTTGTGCCTGCTTGGCACTTTTTACTTGGGCCTGTGCATTGCTACGTGCCAGACGGTAATCCATCTGGAATATCTTTTTCTGTTCTTGGAGCGCCAAACGGTTTTCCTTAATGCTGTGTTTACTTTGTGAAATAATCCGTAGGAGCGAGCGCACAACGCGACTGCGCAAACTGCTTTCCTTTAGCCCCAGTATTTCCGAGCTTAAAACATGCTCAAGGGCCTCAAGCTGACTTTTTTGAAAGTCTTCATGGTTGCCTTTTATTTTTGCATGCAGGCCCTGCTTGGCTGAAAGTGGTAACACGTGCTCTGCCTGAAGCCCCAGTTGCTGTGCGGTAAGTGCGCGAAGATGCTCAAGCGCCTGTGCATTGTGCTCGTCACTTTCGAGGGAATTCCAAACACTGTCAATTTTATTCAACACGGCATACAAACCCACATTGGGCCCATCTCGCAAATTAGAGATGTATTCATTCCATATTTGCAGGTCAGTGGACGTCACGCCTGCATCAGCATTAAGCATAAAAATTACACCCAAACACTCGGGTAGCAAATTTAGGGTCAGGTCGGGCTCGCAACCAAGGGCGTTTAAACCTGGCGTATCCAGAATGGTCATCCCTTGACGTAACAAGGGGTGATCAAAGTTCACCAACGCATGGCGCCACGCAGGAATAACCACGGCATCACTCTGGGTTGCGGCAGGTTCACCGCTGGCCTCAAGGAATTTCAGATCAAAGCCTAAATCGGCGGCCTCAATCTGAGAGACCTGTTTGGTTTCGGTCACTCGCTTGAGCGTCTCTGCCATTTGCTCTGGGTTGGCGCTATTAAAAGGCACCTCTTCCCAGTACTCAGGTCGGCTCAGGTAATATTGAAGACTGTGCTCTTCAATTCGAGTCTCGATGGGCAGTAGTCGCAGATAGGCCGAGGCAGCCGTCTCATCAAAAAAGAGCTCCGTGGGACACATGGTCGTTCGGCCCACATAAGAAGGCAATAAGCGCCGGCCATAATCTGCAAAAAACAGGGCATTGATTAATTCGGTTTTACCACGGGAAAACTCACCTACAAAGGCCAGTTGAATTTTATCCTGCTGCAAATACTCTTCCAGGTGCGCCAGTTGCTCTTCAAGCTCAGGGCTTAGCAATTGTTGGCGTTGTGACCACACTTGGTATTCGGCAATCACTGCGCGCAGTTCTTCTTTCCAGGCGCCGTAAGACTGCACCTCTGCAGAGACTTTTTTTAACGACACGGCCTCTTCTGACTCAGTCATATTCACAGTTTAATGGGTGCTCCGGTAGTGCTCTGAAGCAAGGTAAAGTCACATTCACCCTCCAACGCTTTCTGGATTTTTTTCGTCAGGGCCTTTTTTTCAGTATCATTATAGGGTTGGCCTTCACCATAACCCCATACCACCCCAGGCCAACAGTGATCATCGCGCCGCCTCGCAACATGATGAATGTGTAACTGAGAAACAATGTTGCCAATTGCCGCCGTATTGAGTTTTTCCGTTGGGAAGCAGTCAAGCAAAAGCCGAGAAATAACAGTCGACTCTAAAAGTAGTTGCTGCTGATCTTCAGCGCAAAGCTGAATAAGCTCAGTCACATCAGGGCGACGAGGCACCAGGATAATCCAAGGAAAGTGTTTGTCATTCAGTAACAGGATCTGACAAAGGGGGAATTGCCCGATTAAAAGGCAGTCACCTTGAAGGCGGGCGTCTAGCTGAAAGGGAAGTGTACTTTCTTGCACGTAGAAAACCTGTCATTCGAGTTAAGAAAAGAGGGATTTAAACTCTTCCGGTAATAAAACAGGGCCCGTGATACGAATTCGTTTTCGACGACTATGCTGGCCACTGGTGATGTTAACCGTTTTAGCCGCCGTGCCAAAATAGCTCGCCAAGAACTTTATCAAGGTGGCATTTGCCTTGCCGTCGACCGGCGGCGCGGCAATACGAACTTTAATCAGGCCGTCGTGCAAACCAACGATCTCACTACGGCTGGCCTTAGGCTGAAGATAGCAGTAAAACAGCAAATCCTCTCCTTCAAATTCATAGCTGGCCATTTGCAGAGCAGGAGGACGCAGAGAGCCGCCCTGCCCTACAAGCCGAGAATAAGCTGCTGAGGCACATGCAGCGCCTCTACCAAAGAACCAACAACAAGGATTTTCATCAATTGAATCAACATAAAGGTAATAATTGGCGAGAAATCCATGCCGCCCATGGCCGGCACCAGCTTACGCGCAGGCGCCATGATCGGCTCGGTGATCTGATGGATCAGCGCCACAGCTGGATTGTTACTTTGCGGCGCAACCCAGCTCAACACAACTTGAATCAGTATCGCCCAAAAGAAAAAATTAAGCACTAAGCCCAATACGCCCACCG
>JAHRVS010000386.1 GCA_019090565.1 Gammaproteobacteria bacterium | reverse complement strand
TTTATCATAAACCACAGCGCTAACGCCACCACGTGCGAGCACATCAGCACAGGCCAGGCCTGCTGGCCCTGCGCCAATCACGGCGACGCGCTTGCCCGTCGGGACAACCTGAGACATATCAGGACGCCAGCCTGCCTTAAAAGCTGTATCGACGATGTATTTTTCAGTTGCGCCAATAGTAACAGCGCCGAACTCATCATTCAGGGTGCAGGCACCTTCACAAAGTCGGTCTTGAGGGCAAACTCGCCCACACACTTCTGGCAAGCTATTTGTTTGGTGGCACAGCTCTGCCGCTGCTTCGATTTGCCCTTCTTTTACCAGGCTCAACCAATCTGGAATATAGTTATGAACGGGGCACTTCCATTCGCAATAGGGGTTCCCGCAGGATAGACAGCGGTCAGCCTGAATGCTTACATCGCCCCGCTTGTAGACATCGTATATCTCGACATACTTTGTTTTACGCTCACCAGCCGCTTTTTTTCGCGGGTCTTCTCGCTTACGGTCGATAAATTGAAAGTCGTTGTGTATTTGCTTTGCCATTTCGCAAGCCCTCTAAACTTTTTCTTACAAAGGCGATCAGAAGGCAAATGGCGCGTAGTAAAACACCCCACCCCCAGCCTAAAAACCTTAGTTACAATTCTTTTTACTCGCTCGTATCGGCCCTATTCCGGCCGAGAGCGAGTATTGGAAAGCAGACTGTCTAGGCTTGCCGCTTTTGGCGTTACCAGCCAGAATTTTCCGACATATCGGGCGAAGTCATCGCAAATTTCTTTGCCCCAAGCGCTGCCTGTTTCACGCACATGCACCTCTATCAAAGAGAACAAGTGATCGCGGTAGGCTTCGGTGCTTTCATCGGAGATTCGGTCCAGCTCAATTAATTCGGAGTTAATCCTATCAAAAAAGCAGTTTTCCATATCAAGCACATAGGCAAAGCCGCCAGTCATGCCTGCGCCAAAGTTGCAGCCAGTTGAACCCAACACGGTAATTACTCCGCCTGTCATGTATTCACAGCAATGATCACCGGCGCCTTCCACAATGGCATGCGCGCCAGAATTACGTACGCCAAAACGCTCTCCGGCTCGACCTGCGGCAAACAGCTCACCGCCGGTTGCGCCATACAAGCAGGTGTTACCGACGATTGCTGCATCTTGGCTTTTAAATACGCTCCCTTTAGGGGGGCGTATTACCAGCTTTCCGCCAGCCATGCCTTTTCCAACATAATCGTTGGCATCACCATCGAGGGTCATATTCAAACCGCCGGCATTCCAAACGCCAAAACTTTGGCCGGCTGTGCCTTGTAGGTTCAAGGTAACAGGCTGATCTGCCATACCTTGATTACCGTAACGCCTAGCGATTTCACCGGACAAACGCGCACCAATGGAGCGGTGATAATTCTTCACTTCGTAGCTGAAGGCGCCGCCACGCTTATTCTCAATAGCAGGAAGAATTGCCTTAACCATGTCCTCGGCAAGCTCTGCTTTATCGTAAGGGTCATTGGTTTCTTGCGTGCAAAAATGGGGCTTCTCAGCAGGAATCCCATCATTTACTAGGATTGAGCTAAGGTCGAGGCCTTTTTGCTTCGCTGTATGGCCCTCTAGCACTTCAAGCAAGTCAGTACGACCAACAAGGTCTTCTAGTCGACTAACGCCCAACACCGCCATCCATTCCCGTGATTCTTCGGCCACAAAGCGGAAGAAATTCATAACGTTTTCTGCACCACCATGAAAATTTTCTTCGCGCAACTGTTCATGCTGCGTCGCAACACCCGTGGCACAGTTATTCAAGTGGCAAATTCTGAGGTATTTACACCCCAGAGCAATCATCGGAATTGTGCCAAAACCAAAGCTTTCACCACCGAGAATGGCTGCTTTCACCACATCAAGACCGCCTTTAAGGCCTCCATCAACTTGCAAGCGTACTTTATCACGCAGATCGTTGCTTCTCAGAGCCTGATGAGCCTCACTGACACCTAACTCCCAAGGAGAGCCTGCGTAGCGAATTGAGGTTGTGGGGCTGGCTGCCGTACCTCCGTCATACCCAGATATAGTAATCAAATCGGCGTAAGCCTTTGCTACGCCCGAGGCAATAGTACCGACACCTGGCTCGGAGACCAGCTTAACCGACACCAGCGCCTTTGGGTTCACTTGCTTAAGGTCGAAGATAAGCTGGGCTAAATCTTCAATGGAATAGATATCGTGATGCGGAGGCGGGGAGATTAGCGTGACACCAGGCACGGAAAAGCGCAAACGGGCTATCAGTGTGTTCACCTTTCCACCGGGAAGCTGCCCTCCCTCTCCGGGTTTTGCACCTTGGGCCACTTTTATCTGCAAGACCTCTGCGTTTACTAGGTAGTGGGGGGTGACACCAAATCGACCTGAAGCAACTTGCTTGATTTTCGAGACTTTCTCTGTCCCAAAGCGCACTGGGTCTTCCCCGCCCTCTCCCGAGTTTGAGCGGCCTCCTAGGCGGTTCATGGCCGTGGCAATGGCTTCGTGGGCCTCTGGTGACAGGGCCCCCAAGGACATGCCTGCCGAGTCAAAGCGAGGCAGTATCTCTTCTATAGGCTGTACTTTGCTGATATCAATGGACTCGAGGTCGCTACGCAAGACGAATAAATCTCTGATTGCAGCAACAGGACGATCCTGCACGAGGTTGGCATAAACGCGGTAGTCGGACATCTCTCCGCTGCGGACTGCCTGGTGGAGAGCGGTCACAACATCAGGGTTAAAGGCATGGTACTCCTGACCGTGTACGTACTTGTGCATGCCGCCTGGCTCAATAGGCTTTCTGTCTAACCAGGCATTTTTGACCAACTTCTTTTGGTCTGCTTCAAAATCAGAAAATGTAGCACCCTGAATTCGACTGGTGACACCACAAAAACAAAGGTCAGCCACATCGCTGTGAATGCCAACGGCTTCAAACAGCTGGGCACCACGGTAAGAGGCGATGGTAGAGATCCCCATTTTGGACATGATTTTCATCAAGCCCTTATTGATTCCCTTTAGATAGTTTTTCAGGGCAGTCTCGACGTCCGTCAGTATTCCACCGGCATTAACTTGGCTTTCGATAACATCCATCGCTAAATAGGGGTATACAGCGGTTGCGCCAAAACCGATCAATGCGGCAAAGTGGTGAGTATCTCTAACGGTAGCCGTTTCAATAATCAGGTTGGCATCACAACGCAGCCCTTGTTTCATCAGATGATGGTGCACGGCGCCCGTTGCCATCAATGCATGAATCGTATGCTGCCCCTTTTCGAGGCCGGTATCAGAAAGCATCAACAGTACTTTTTTATCTTTAACCGCTAGCTCAGCTTTCAGGCACAGGTTTTTAATGGCCTGCTCAAGCCCTAAGGCTCCATCGTAGTGCAGCGAAAGGTACTCGCTCCCATACTCGGACTGAGATAAACCCTGCAGGGTTTCAAACTTGTAATGGGACAGGACAGGTGATGTAAGGATTGCGCGATCAGCATGCTCAGGGGTTTCATAAAACATCCCTAGCTCTCGGCCCACACAAGTCTCAAGCGACATCACCACCGCTTCGCGCAACGGATCAATGGGCGGATTAGTGACCTGTGCAAATTGCTGCCGGAAGTAGTCATAAAGAGAGCGCGTTTTGGTGGAAAGCACTGCCATAGGGGTATCGTCGCCCATTGAACCAGTGGCTTCCTGACCATTTTCAGCAAGAGGGCGGAGCACCTGCTCGCGCTCTTCAAGCGTCAGCTGAAAACGCTTTTGCGCTATTTTAAGCGTATTGGCATCAGGTAATTGACGGCTATCTGAACTGCTCTTAAATCGTGACCCAATACGTTTACCGCGGTCACCCAGCCACTTCCTATAGGGCTGCCCTTCTTTCAAACGCTTATCGATGTCTTCAGTATGCAGAAGCTCACCTTTTTCAGTATCAACAACCAAAATTTGCCCCGGCCCCACTCGGCCTTTGGCAAGTACGTCTTCAGGCTTTTCTTCGGTCACCCCTGCCTCAGAGGCAACAACAAAATACCCTTGGCGAGTAGTCACCCATCGAGAAGGACGCAGACCATTTCGATCTAGCATGCACACCGCATAACGCCCATCGG
>JAHRVS010000385.1 GCA_019090565.1 Gammaproteobacteria bacterium | reverse complement strand
TTGGTTTTAGTTTCCATTAAGGCTTTATCTGCCCTGGATTCCACATTCAAACGCACCACCGGCTCGGTATTTGACATCCGCAAATTGAAGCGCCAGTTCTCAAAGCTCATACTCAAACCATCGGTATGGTCTACATCATCCGCTGATTCAGAAAAGTGTGCTTCTACTGCATTAATCGCAGATTGTGGGTCTTCAATTTTGCTGTTTATTTCTCCGCTGGATGGAAACGCGGCCATGCACTCTGAAACAAGCGTGGATAGCGGCTTGCCTGATTCACTAATAAGCCCGACAACCAATAGCCAAGGAATCATGCCGCTGTCACAGTATGCAAAGTCTCTAAAATAATGGTGGGCTGACATTTCTCCGCCATAGATCGCATCTTCTTTTCGCATACGTTCTTTGATAAACGCATGACCTGTTTTACTTTGTATTGCTTCACCACCAAGCCCTGACACGATTGCTTGTGTATTCCAGGTTAATCGAGGGTCATGTACAATTTTTGAGCCTGGGTGTTTTTTGAGGAAGGATTCTGCCAGTAAGCCTACGATGTAATATCCTTCAATGAAATCACCTTTTTCATCAAAAAAGAAACAACGGTCAAAATCTCCGTCCCAAGCAATGCCTAGGTCAGCACCCTGCTCCTTGATTGCGTCGATCGTGGGCTCTCTGTTCTCAATCAACAAGGGGTTAGGCACACCATTGGGGAACTCACCGTCTGCATCATGGTGAACCTTGATAAACTCAAAGGGTAGAAATTTTTCTATGCGATCAATTACATCCCCTGCACCACCGTTGCCTGCGTTACAGACGATTTTCAAAGGTTTAAGGGTGTTCGTATCGGCATAGTTCAGCAGGTTTTTGATATAGGCTTCTTTCGTATTAATTTGAAAAACACTGCCTTGGCGGGTTTGTACCGTAAAATCATTCTCTTCCGCTAAGCGTTGAATCTCTTTTAGGCCCGTATCGCCACTAATGGGCTTAGAGCCCTCGCGTACAAATTTCATCCCATTGTAGTCTTTAGGATTATGACTGGCAGTCACCATGATGCCGCCATCCATTTTCTCGTGATACGTCGAAAAATAAATTTCTTCAGTTCCACTTTGGCCGATATTATAGACATCTACCCCTTGAGAGCGTAAGCCATTGGTGAGTGCTTCGCACAATTGCAGGCTGGTAAGACGAATATCATAGCCCACCACCACTTTTTCAGGCTTAAGGTGGACGGCATAGGCACAACCAATTCGATAGGCGATATCTTCATTGAGCTGGTCTGGAATACGCCCTCTTACATCGTATGCTTTAAAACAACTGAGTGCCTGACTCATAAAATAATCCTATTTAATGCTTTTTTCATATTCTCGGCTTAAAAAACCAATACGCAGCAGCGAAAATAACGGTAGTTACCCATGGGAAGTTGCCGTATCTGGCTCTTTAGGGCAGCGCCAAGATGCACGTTGCTGTGTATAAGCTTTCTGGCAGGTGCAACAATGACCGAGCCAGTGAGTTTTAAACGAGCAGTTATTGGCCTTTTTTATAGACGTTTTCGTAGCAGTAGTTAGTTGCCTCTACGAAACCATCTATACTGCCACAATCAAAGCGCCGGCCCTTAAATTTATACGCCATGACGCAACCCTCTTTCGCCTGCTTAAGTAGAGCGTCAGTGATTTGTATTTCACCATTTTTACCCGGCTCAGTGTTTCGGATATGATCAAAGATGTCTGGGGTTAAGATATAACGCCCAATAATCGCCAAGTTGCTGGGTGCTTCTTCTGGCTTAGGCTTTTCAACCATGTCAGTGACCCGATAAAGCCCTTCCTTAAAGTTTTCACCTTCTATGACGCCATACTTATGGGTTTCATCATGGGGTACCTCTTGAATTGCCACAATGCTGCAGCGAAACTGATGATAAAGTTTCACCATCTGCGCCATTACACCCTCTTCGTCAGCAATACAAAGGTCATCGGAGAGCACAACACCAAAAGGCTCATTACCGACCATGGGCTCTGCTGTGAGAATGGCATGCCCTAAACCTTTCATTTCCTGCTGGCGTGTGTATAAAAAAATTCCTTGGTCGATAATCTGACGAATTCCCTTGAGGGACTGCTCCTTTCCCGTACCTTCAATCTGGTGCTCCAGTTCGTAACTTGTATCAAAATAATCTGCGATTGCCCGTTTTCCTCGGCCTGTAACGAAGCCGCATTCCATTAATCCCGCCTCAATAGCCTCTTCAACACCATAATGAACCAACGGCTTGTTCACGACTGGAAGCATCTCTTTAGGCATTGACTTTGTGGCGGGTAAAAACCGTGTTCCATATCCGGCCACAGGGAAGATACATTTTTTAATCATGGGGTTGTCTATTTCCTGGTTAAAGTTCCGAGCCTGATTATGCAAGAAAAAAGCGGAGATTTTAAGGGGACTAGATCGCGGAAATATGAATGAGCGCGTCAAACCTGTTGAATTGCGTTGCATGCCCACATTTTCCATCCATGTAGTGCGCGCATATAGAGAAATGGCGTTTTTACACTCAGTCATTTTAACCCTTAACAAATTGTTGAAATTCGCTCAGTCGAACTATGTATGAGGCAAAATCAAACAAAAACCCGGAATCAATCTACACTTCCATAAACAGTAGATTGATAATTGCCATATCGAGCCAGTCGTATTTCAACCTCGGTTGAACCAATTGGCTTGTAAATAAGGATATTCATCGTGGATGGACCCATTGATATTTTGCTTTTCGGCGGTCGTGGGGACCTTGCTCAACGCAAGTTAATTCCAGCTTTATTTCAGCTGCACAAAAATGGTTCGTTGAAGCCAGGAAGCCGTATAATTGG
>JAHRVS010000384.1 GCA_019090565.1 Gammaproteobacteria bacterium | reverse complement strand
TTTTACACTCGTCTCTGCAGTCAGCGCAGATATCAGCGCAAACCTTTGCCATTGCTTTCCCGTGAGCTGAGCCGTTTGTGAGTATTTCCACCAGCGTCTCGCACGCAGCATTGGCGCTTCTGACTAATTGCAGACATTCTGCTAACTGGCTGTCGCCGCTTCTAAGCACCTGATATATATGTGCTTTACATGCTTGCCCAATGCTGACACATTCTTCGGCTGTTTTAACTAAGTCTTTGGGGTACGCTGCTGCGTGATGCGAGTGCGTACTTGAAGCCAATAGAGTCGGGCTAATACTCACGGCCGCCGCGGCGCCGGCCAGCGTTAAAAATGCCCTTTTCGATAGATTCTTTTCTAGAATTGGATTGCTCATCTCTAAACCCTCATTGTAAGTAACTTTAATGACGCCTCTAAAAATAGTTATTCTCACATACGGCGTATGGCACTCTGGTTTTACAGGGGCCTTAAGCGATAAGGCAGCTATCGCGTGGAAAGTGCATTTTTAGAGGCGCCTTTTAGGTTGGCACCGCTGTGCCACTATCAGTATATACCTAAAGCTGCGGGGTTATAGTCTCAACGGAAGTTATTACAGCCGAATGAGGCTGATAGGTTGTGATACGTAGCTATGTTGCAACCGCGCGCGCTCTCTTAAAAATAGGCGCGCTACGCTGGGTGGCGGTTGGAACGCTATTGACCCAATTTATATGGCGTTAAAATCCTTATTTACTGCGTGTAAATGCTGATTTTTTACTTAATTTTGCCTTGTATCCGGCTAGCCTCAGGGAATTCCGCTAACCTAGTGCCAAAGTCTTCGCCGGCCATGGCCTGAGTGATTAGTTCTTATTCCATACGATTACATGGCGACATATAGCTTGGCTATATACTGTAAGTATCGGTAGGCGATTTGTATACAGAAGGTTACCTTCGAGAGCCCTGATTGTAACGATCACCTTCAGGGTTTGGAGTCGATGGAAATAGTTGTGACTGCCCGCACGAATTAGAAAAGATCGGTTTGGAAAACCATGAATCTTGCTATACCTTGGTATAAATGCGAGTACCAAATCGTGGCTAACGGGTCGTGATGAACGGGGTATTTTTGCTTAGGTTTCTCGCAGCTGATAATGGGCCAATGGGTGGGTATCTTTATGACAAGGGGACTTAACGAATCGTTACATCGACAACATGATGCCGCTACTAAAAAAGCATCACTAAATGCTGATTTTAATGCTTCGCTTATCTCTAATCATTCCGTTTATGCGGCTATTCGTAAGGAGTCGTTGCGCGGTGTGTCGTTGTTACTTTCAACGATGTTTGAGCGGGCTGATGATGTCTTCTTTGAGAAAGCGCAAAAATTAATAAGTAGCCAAGAGCAAGAAACTTATTTCGCTGCTATGCGCGAAATTAGACTGTTAAGAAAAGGCGCTGAAAAAAGTATCTTTGAGCAGCTGTCCTCGTATTTTTCAAACTTACCTGATCCCAATTCAGCTGTACACATTCCAAAGATAGAGGCCGTAGATAGTTTTGAAACCTTGTCATTGATGGAGACCGATGATCTAGAAAAAAACGTGGCATTTGATACGATGATATCGCGAGCGCGCAGTGAAAATTCGAGGCAGTTGTCCTTCCTAGCCAGTGGACTAAATGCCATTGTTAGTGAAGCAGATGTGACGCTTGATAAATTGCCGCTTGCACCCAAACAGGTTTGTGATGTTTTTCGATATGCCACGGATAAACTGGATTGTGTCATTGAGTGTAAGTTGATGTTGTATAAGCTCTTTGAGCGAGAAGTGCTAGATCACCTGTCCAGCGTATTGATAAGCGCTAATAAGATCCTACAGGATGCAGGTTTTCACAGGGTTGCCGAAGAGGAGAAGGAGGCTGCTCAGCCAAGCTCAACTGATGCGGTGAGTAGTGGGGTAGCAGGCAACGCTCAGCTGCCGGAGTCTGCCGATAGTACCGCTTATGCTGGAGGAGGTATCGTTGTACCGGAACAAAGTCTTTATAGCCTGCTTACCCAGGCAGCCAGCGGGCAGTTGGGCTCTGAAAGGGTTAATGGTCAGGCGCCCCTAGGCGGTGCAGAGCAAGACGCTATTGCCATTTCTGACTTGGTTGACTCCCTTTCGACCCTGCAGTCTCAGTATTCCTCTCGGCAGGTCTATTCCAAGCAAGGCGTGGCCAACACTCAGATGCCGGTAGAAAAACTACTTGTTCAGCAATACCGGCAGAGCCATGAGAAGGAGAGTGACGCACATGTCTCTTCGTTGGACTCCGAAGCTATAAACTTCGTTACGATGATATTTGATTTTATTTTGGGGGATGAAAATCTATCGATACCGGTGAAAGAATTGTTGGGTCGGCTTCAGATCCCTTTGATTAAAGTGGCGCTGCTTGATAGGTCTTTTTTTACAAATACAATTCATCCTGCGCGGAAATTATTGAACAATCTAGGGCGTGCGGGACTGTCTCTGTGCGAAGAAAATAGCAATTACGAAGATGATGTTGTTTTCTTGAAAATACAGAGTACCGTTGAATGTGTTTTGACTCAGTTTGAACATAATATTGAGTTGTTTGCAGAGCTTGGAGAAGGTTTTTCTATTTTCCTTAAATCAGAAGAAAAACGTGCCAAGTTGTTAGAGCAACGAATGCTTCTTGCTGAGCAAGGAAGGGCTGCATCGGAAGAAGCCAGGTCGATGGCGGTAAGTATCGTCAATACAAGTTTACAGGATCA
>JAHRVS010000383.1 GCA_019090565.1 Gammaproteobacteria bacterium | reverse complement strand
GGCTCATCGCCCCACAGCACCTTATGCAGTTGCAACTGGAAGCGAACAGCCAGCTTATCCTCCACAATCCAATCAGCAAGTTGGCGAGGCGCGACATCTTCAAAAGAGGGAGAAAACAACACTTCAGCCTGCGTATTCTGCAACTTATCTTCCAGCACCTCTTTTGCCCAAAGATAATCAAGCCGTCCTCCAATCACGAATTTAACTTGATCTCTTGCTGACAAATGATCAATATTTTCATAATAATTCTTTGATTCCTCTCCTGACGAAGGGACCTTCAAGTCCATCACCTTCACTACACGCGAATCAACTTCACTGATATCGAGCGCACCACTTGTTTCCAGTGACACCGTGTACTCTTTATCACATAACTGCTCTAGAAGAGGGAGGCACGCTCGTTGAGCGAGTGGCTCGCCCCCCGTTACACAAACATGACGCACTCCATGGCGCTCTACCTGCTCAACGACAGCGTCAATATCAAGCACCTCTCCGCCACTGAATGCATAAGCGCTGTCGCAGTACGTACAGCGTAAAGGACAACCAGTAAGGCGCACAAAAGTCGTTGGAAAGCCGACAGAACAGCTTTCGCCTTGCAGAGATAGGAATATTTCGGTAATTCTAAGGGTATTCAGTACAAATTCCGCCACGGTAAAATAATATGAGAGTATCCTAGAGTTAGCAGTCGAGTGTAAACAAGCCCTGTAAGATATCGGGGTACTTGAGAGGTATTAAAGCCACCAAGGGCCACCAATAGCTTGCGTGGACATTTATGACCCACTGCTGTTTATGGGATTATACCAAGTGATTACGGGGAACGGGACAATTTGAATCAAGCGGGTTGTTGAAATTCACTAGGGCAAGCCGGGTACAAAGGGAAAGGCAGTGCTTACACGCAATAAATAAGCATTTGGAGTCTAATTTTAACGTCGTAGAGACCGAGTCAGTGGAGCCTCATCAGCCTAACGGAAAGCACATCCAGAAATGTATTGGACCTAGCGTCCACAAAGGCCCAGGAGCACCACTACGCTCACAGCGCGCAACGCTTTGTTTAGCGCGCGCCCATCGACTGAAGGTATTTACGCGCCAAAGTTGCAGCACTACTCTTCGAATGTTGCTGTATCACACGGCTCAAATACTTATCTGCCAATTTAGCCTGCCCTGTCATGTCATATAATTTGCCAAGCTTAAAAAGTGCGGCAGGTACTTTGCGATGCCTAGCATCACGCTGAAGCAGTTTTAAAAAATAAATTTCTGCACTTTGGTAGTCAGGCACCGGCAGTGCCAAATTTACTTCGCCTAGCCAATAGTAAGCGTTCGACGCGTAAGCGCCTTCTGGAAAGTCTGTGAGCAGTTGATTCAATAAGGAAATAGCGTCATCAAACCGCTTCACTTTGATTTTTTTCTTGGCTTTGCCGTAAAGAGCTTCTTCTTCAGCGCTGGCTTTTTTTAATGGCGTAAGGTTCTTACTCGGCATTTTCGCCGCCACAGGTACGGCCTTAGAGCTAACAAGCTGGCTAATGCGCCGATCAAGGTCTAAGTATCGATCCCTGGAGCTCTTTTTAAATTGCTTCAACAGATAGGCTTGCTCTTCAGTCGTACCTCGCAGCTGTTGAATTTCCTGCTGGAGCTGCTCCACTTGGTTGATGAGCGTCCACTGTTCAGCAGCCCGCTGCCTGTTATTACTATCCCCTGTGTTTGCATCAAATGGGCGAGACACGGGCACCTGTTTGTTTTTATCAGAAACAATTAAAACGGCATCAGCAAAAATGGCCGATGATCCACATAAAAAGAGGCTCAACACAATGGAGCGACTAACGGGGGGAGAAATAAAAATGGGTAAAAAGTCCCGCTCTCGACATTTACGGAAGGGACTGAGCAGATAAAAATATGGCACCGGCGCTTATCCTTGGTATAAATACTAGTGAAACTAACTGGACTGAGCCCAGTTCCCACCAAAGCCCAATAGCCAAACCAAGTGGCTTTGCTTCATGGCAAGGCATATGCATTTCAAAAAAGCAGGTCATTGCGACGCACTTCAGTAGCTTTACACCAAGGTACTCAAAGACTACCTTGGTGTAAACATAGGCTAACGTTTACTTGTAAACGATTTCAACCCGGCGATTTTTCGCCCAAGATCCTTCGCCATGGCCACCCTCTGCTGGGTTCTCTTCACCATAACTGATTGTTTCAACCTGGCTCGCAGAAACACCATTTACCAATAAAAACTTTTCTACTGCTTTAGCCCGACGCTCACCCAGAGCAATGTTGTATTCACGGGTGCCACGCTCATCAGCATGGCCTTCTAACCGAATTGCGGCAGCGGGATTGCTATTCAAAAATGCAGCATGTGCTTGCAAGGCATCGTATGAATTTGACATCACATTCGCTTGATCGAAGTCAAAGTAAAAAACAGTCAGCGATAATAATGCCTGCGCAGCCTCAGCCGCCAGAGCTTCTTCGGATTTCACAGCAGCATCGGTCATACCCGCAACATCATGCGAGCCACTTTCAATCACTTCCGCAGCAGCGGTATCAACAGCCTCTTCACTAGGTTGACTCTGACAGCCGACAAGCACCACACCCAATGCCAAAGCAGCCAGCAGCTTTCTGTTGTTTTTCATATTACTCATATTCAATTCCTTATTTGAATCAATTAAACCGTTTAACACCACATTGTTAGCTTGAACAATCGAGTATACATAGACCACTAAAAAATACTTAGACATATTTCATACTACTGTAGAACATTTTAACGCAAAGCGCTTAATTTCCCTATGATTTCTCAAGACAGACGAAAACAACATTAAAAACCATCACTAGTTCAAATAAGGCGACCAAACCGGTTCCCGCACTTCTCCGCGAAGCGCGGGCAGCAAATATTTAATATTGCCATTGATGGCCACTGCCCCCAATACCCCCTTGTTGTTATGCTGTGTTGCATAAATAACCATGCTGCCGTTTGGAGAGATGCTCGGAGATTCGTCCAAGCTGGTTTTAGTCAGGTTGGCAAACAGATCCCTTTGTAGGTTTTGAACGCTAATATGAAATTGCTCATTTTCTCGGTGCACCATCACCAGATCATGCCCATCCGGCGACACTTGTGCCCTGGCGTTATAATTACCCCTAAAGGTCAGGCGTGTTACCCGGCCCGTCACCACGTCAACTTTATACACTTGCGGGGAACCACCACGATTTGAAGTGAAAACAAGTGACGCGCCGTCTTTTGTCCAACGCGGCTCCGTATCAATTGCATAATGATGGGTCAAACGACGAAGATCTCTCGTTTTCAGGTTCATAATGTAAATTTCAGGGTTCCCGTCTTTAGAAAGCACCATCGCCATTTTCTGGCCATCCGGCGACCAGTCTGGTGCACCGTTAATACCCTTGAAACCCGTTAGCTTAATCTTTTTGCCAGTGAGCCGATTTTGAATATAAATGGCTGGCCGGCCTGTGGCAAAAGAAACATAGGCAATTCGCTTGCCGTCAGGAGACCATACTGGAGACATCACCGGTTCCGTAGATTGAAACAATGTTTGAGAACGCTGCCCATCAGCATCTGCAACTTGCAGCTTATAGACTTTCCCTTTCGCGCCATCCCGCTCTACGGAGATATACATCAGCTTGGTAGAAAAGACGCCTCGCAAGCCCGTTAGCTTCTGGTATACCATGTCACTAATGTGGTGTGCCGCCGCGCGTAAATCTGTCACTGACGCAATTTTCCAGCTGGCTACGGATTTTTCTGCACGTACATCCATTAGCTCATAGTTCACTCTGTATACCGGTACTGAACTCGATGCTTGAGGCGAAGACGGAACTGGCGTAATGCGGCCCACTACAAGGTAGTCAACACCCATTATTCTCCAGTCTCGGTAAAACACTTCACTACTAACGCTTGGCTGGCTTAACATCTCGGCCCTTGCCATCGGTTTAAACTGTCCACTGCGGCCCATGTCCGCAGCAACCACCCCGGCCAAATCCTCCTTAAGCAGGCCTTCTCCACTCCAACTAAACGGGACGATGGCAATAGGAGTCGGGTTATCCCCCCCTTTTGTAACCTCTATACGAAGCTGAGCCTGGGCAACAACACAGACTTGCATAAGGAAAAAAACCATCATTACTTTCAGTAAATGCACGTCTACAAATCCTCTGGCCTAAAAATTAATTCCATCTCTCTAAAGTGTTTACCGAACAAAGCCACATTCTCTGGGACAGCTAAAATTCCAGCCCTGTACACTGCTTGTTCCGCAGAGCGATCAAACGCTGCATTGCCGCTGCTTTCTATCACAGACACCGAAATCACTTCCCCGCCTGGTATCGTGGAAATTTTCAAAACAGACCGCATGCCTATGCGCGCACTAGGTGGGCGCGACCAGTTTCTCTGTAGTTGCTGCTGGATGGCCGCGATATATTGCTGAATCTCTTTCTGTTCTTCTGATTCCTCAAGGTTTTCGAGACGCCGTGACTCTAATGACCGTAATTGCTCTAATTCAACAGCACGTTGCGCCTCTTTAGCGCGCATCTTTTTAAGTTCCGCTTTTTGCGTTGCTTTACGCTCTTGTTCTTCTTGAATTTTACGCAGTTTTTCCCGCTTCTGTTTCGCTTGTTTGTCTTTGCGGTTCTTTTCTTTCTGCTTTTTCTCTTTCTCTTTCTTGAGGCGCGCCTTTTCTTTTTTTAAGTTTTTCTGACGTTTTTTCTCTTGGCTTTTTTGCTGCTCTTGCTTTTTTCTTGCTTCAGATTTTTCTTGTCCTTTCTTTACCCTGTCGTTATTCGGCACGCTGGTGGTTACGGCAGGTATCGGCAAGGCAACCAACGAGGCCTTCATTGCTTTAAATTTAGGCTTTACTGGCGCCACTTCTGGTGCAGCCCAGCTATAGACCAGCACAGCAACAACCAGACCATGCAAAAGCAAAGCCTTAAAGACTGAAATGGTGGTACTGTTCAAGAAATGCACTCTCACAATAAACCCGCTACTGAGGTGTTTCCGTAATGAGACCTACGTTTGATACGCCAGATTGCTGCAGCGCCGCCATAAGCTTG
>JAHRVS010000382.1 GCA_019090565.1 Gammaproteobacteria bacterium | reverse complement strand
GGGTTATCGCTAGCACGACAATTATTTTTGGTTTATTGCTTTGGTATGCAGATAAAAAAGGCGTGCTGACAAAAGGTGAGTCTGAGTTCACTTGGAAGCTGGCTTTAATTATCGGTTTTGCGCAAGCTCTAGCATTGGTGCCCGGCACATCTAGGTCGGGTATTACTATCACAGCAGCATTGTTGCTGGGTTTTAGTCGCGAGGCTTCGGCAAGATTTTCATTTTTGTTGTCAATACCCTTGATTCTAGCTGGGGGCGGATTAAAAACCCTCGACCTTATGGAATCTACATTGCCGGTAGATTGGACTTTGATTTTTATTGCAGTGTTAACCTCTGCAACGGTCGCATACTTCACAATAAAGTTGTTTATTTCCTTGCTTGATCGAATAGGGATGATGCCCTTCGTGATCTACCGTTTAATCCTTGGTGTCGCTCTGGTCGGATTTATCTGGATATGAATCGAGGCAAGCTTGACGCTGCTTGGTAAATGCGCTTTTATGAAGTTAGCCTTAAGGGTTGTCAGACAGCTAGTCTCTTTTTTATTTTGCGGAAGCCTCTTTTTCACGTGTTACTATTTTTATGGTGTAAACAGTGCAAGTCAATAACGCTATAACAGGCGTTGTCCTGCCTCGTATTTCTGAGGAGCGCTCACGTCATTTTAATGGGCGGGTAAACGCCGATTTTGATGCCGCCTCGAAAAAAGGGGGGCATGAGGCTGAATACCGTTATGCCAAGCAAAGTGAACGCTCAGCGACTGAGTATGAGACCCGCAGACCCATCAATGCGGTAAATCGGTCAGAGCCGGCAGAGCCGCGAACCGCCTTTAAACGTTTAAACACGCAACACCTTTCAAGTCAGGGCAGGGCCGCTGTTTTTGCTTATAGCGGTGTTGCTGAGGCGTTAGCGCCCCAAAAAATCGAACTCCTTGGGATCGATGTGTTTGTTTGATTCTGTTCTTTAGCCGTTTTTAAATTACCCCCATAAATGGGCGTTTGTAAGTCGCTGTCTATTTCTGTATTGGCGTTCTCATGGTTGGCCTATACACTGCGGCTCCCCATGTGGGGCACGGCACCTTCGTGACAGAATTACTCTTTAGAGGCTTCCTATGCACGTTAGAGTTGAAAATCTTAGGTTTCCCATTAAATGCTTGTGATCGCAATTGAATCTGTGTGTTTCGATGCCTTTCCCATCTTGGCGCTAAGCTTGGACGAAGATTCTTATGTGGTAGTGACTTCGCATGATGATGTTGATCGTCAACGGTACCCGCTTGTTATGGTGTTTCATGAAGGGAGGTTATCCTTATCGGTTTTCGATGTGAAGCAGCCTTTGTTTGTGAGCGTTGATTTTGTCAGTGGACGAAGCCTCTATAGGAATAAAAACAAAACCGTTAAAAATGAACTTTTAGCTAAAGCGGTTGGGCTTAAAGCAAGTCTAGAGGCCCCACTAAAAGTGGTCGATGCCACTGCCGGGTTTGGGAGGGACAGTTTTTTGTTAGCCAGCTTTGGGTGTGAGGTTCTCATGCTGGAGCGTTCACCATTAATGGTGGCATTGCTCACCGATGGAATGAAGCGCGCTGAGGCAGCATCAGAGGCAGTAAGAATCATAAATAGAATGAGACTTACTCATGGCGACGCTGTTAACTACTTTTCGTCTTTGGGTTCACTTGTCGATGACGAGGGTTTTATGGCATTTCGTCCTGATGTCATTTATCTTGACCCAATGTTCCCTGGCTCTAATAAAAATGCCCAGGTAAAGAAAGAAATGCGGGTTCTAAGGCTCGCGCTTGGTGAAGATAATGATGGTGAAGAAATGATCGATAAAGCCAGGTCGTCTGGGGTTAAACGCGTGGTAGTAAAGCGGCCCAGAAAAGGAAAGCTGCTAGGAGGTATAAAACCGAGCTACCAAGTGCTGGGGAAAAGCGCGCGGTTTGACGTGTACTTTCCTTAATCATTAAATTCAGCACAATATTGCCGTTCATTATAATCATCCTTGCTATAAAACGGAGTTTGGAGATTTGTAACACTTTCGGTTTATAATCGGTTTTTGTAATTGTTTAGATTACGTGAACTTGAGCGTGAGTTGAAACAGTTATTGTTTATTTACACGTGGGATTCTCTGTAAACAAGAGGTATCCACTGCTGGGAACACCTTCATTGAGAATCCATCAACTAAGTCCACGTCTATCCAACCAAATTGCAGCGGGAGAGGTAATCGAGCGTCCCGCCTCAGTGATCAAAGAATTGGTGGAAAATAGTATTGATGCAGGCGCCCTGCAAATCGACATTGATATAGAGCAAGCGGGTGTAAAGCTCATGCGGGTGAGGGACGATGCCGGTGGGATTAACAAAGATGATCTCGCTTTGGCGCTGAGCAGGCACGCTACAAGTAAAGTAACCGATGTAGAAGACCTTGAAGGTATTCGTAGTTTGGGTTTTCGGGGTGAGGCGTTGGCCAGTATCAGCTCAGTGTCTCGGCTAACGCTTTGCTCAAGTCAAGATGAAACAGGGCAAGGTTGGTCAGTATGTGTCGAAGGCCAAGACATGGAAGCTCAGGTACACCCTAGCGCCCATAGCCGAGGCACGAGTGTGGAAGTGAGGGACCTCTTCTTTAATACACCGGCGAGACGAAAGTTTTTACGAAAAGAGAAAACCGAATTCGGGCATATCGAAGAGGCGGTGAAACGCCTCGCTCTTCGCCATTTCGATATTGGTTTTCACCTTCGGCATAACCAAAAAAGTGTATTGCAGTTAAAACCGGCTCATACTCAGCTGGAGAAAGAACGTCGCGTAGCCATGATCTGTGGCAGTGAGTTAATTAAAAATGTGGTTGCGGTTGAAGTGACGCACAGCGACATGCACCTCTATGGCTGGATAGGCTTGCCTAGCTATTCTCGCAGCCAGGCTGTAAATCAGTATTTCTATGTAAATGGCCGCATCGTTCGAGATAAAGTTGTTAGCCATGCAGTAAAACAAGCCTATAAAGATGTGTTGTATCAAAGCCGGCACCCTGTTTACATTCTTTACTTAGACCTTGATCCGCGGGCGGTTGATGTCAATGTTCACCCAACAAAACATGAGGTGAGATTTCGAGAATCTCGCCAAGTGCACGACTTTTTATACCGCAGCTTGCACCACGTCATTGCCAATATTCGCCCTGGTGACCGCTCTATTTCTGGTGAATTAACCGCCTTGGCCTCGACACCCGTGTCCGAAAGCCCCTTGGCTGAAACTCCGTCTAGTTCCGAGCCTGCAGAAGCAGTGCCATCTCAAGGTTCGCTTGGGTTGGCGGAGTCTAAATTTCAACCAATATCGCAAGTCGCCCGCAACGCCCCTGCTTTTGGCTCGTCCGCTCCAGCGACGCAACCGGGTGCGCACTCAGTGGCAGAGAAGCTCTCTCAGTACAAAGCCCTAATCACTTCCACGCAAGACGGCACGCAATCACATGCAGATGCGGTGACCAATGACTCGGATGTGCCGCCTTTGGGGTATGCGGTTGCGCAATTGCACGGCATCTATATTCTTGCTCAAAATGAACAAGGTTTGGTGATTGTTGACATGCATGCCGCCCATGAGCGTATTACCTATGAACGTTTAAAGGAAAGCTTTCACTCTGGAGGGGTAATTAGTCAGCCACTGCTTGTCCCTCTCACCGTGCACCTCAGTAAAAGGGAAGTAGAGTGCATTGAGCAACACCAAGACACCATCGGTTCACTTGGGATGAAATTAGAGCAGATGGGGCCAGAAGCCATTGTCGTTCGGCAAGTGCCTGCATTACTGAGGGCCGCAGACATCGAAACCATGGTGCGGGACACCGTTGCTGACCTACTGGAACATGGCCACAGCAGCAGAACAGAAGACCTCTTTAATAGCTTACTCTCATCAATGGCCTGCTTTGGATCTGTGCGCGCAAACCGGCAACTCTCTCAACTAGAAATGAATGCACTACTTAGAGATATGGAGCAAACAGAGCGAAGCGGTCAATGCAATCATGGTCGGCCTACCTGGGTTCAGAAGTCTATTTCCGAGCTGGATCAAATGTTTCTTAGAGGACGCTGAGCTTGGCAGAATATCCCGACTGTTACCTGTTTGATGGTAACGATTCAACAACCGAGAATACATCAAACAAGCCTGCAGTGGTTTTTATTATGGGCCCCACAGCGTCGGGTAAGACCGCCTTGGCAATGCAACTGGCGGATAAGTTTCCCTGTGGAATCATCAGCGTTGACTCGGCACTGGTGTACAAAGGGCTTGATATAGGCAGCGCCAAACCGAATCAAGCAGAGCTAGAGATTGCCCCGCATCGTCTTATTGATATTCGTGACCCAAATGAACCGTATTCGGCTGCTGATTTTAGAGCGGATGCATTGCGAGCTGTTCAAGAGGTGCTTGCAGAGGGGCGTATTCCCGTATTAGTCGGGGGTACCATGCTTTATTTTAAAGCCCTCGTCGATGGATTGGCAGAACTGCCTTCGGCCAATTCATCGATTAGAGCGGCCCTTGCTAGCGAAGCTGCACAGCATGGTTGGCCAGCGCTGCATCGGCGTTTAAGTGCCATTGACCCTCAGGCTGGGCTAAGGATCCATGAAAATGATTCTCAGAGAATTCAGCGCGCGCTGGAAGTGTATGAAATTACCGGTTCTAGTTTAAGCGCCTTACAAGAAAAGGGTAGAAGCGCTTCCAGCTTTGAAGATATCTACGACGTAAGGGCTGTCGCTCTGGCCCCGAAAGAGCGCAAAGTACTTCATCAGCGAATTCAGGTGCGCTTCATGCAAATGCTAAAGAGTGGTTTGATTGAAGAAGTGCAAGGTTTGCACGATAAATACGGTGCAAACACTGACCTCCCTGCGATGCGGGCGGTTGGTTATCGACAAGTATGGAGTTTTCTATCAGGTGAACTATGCTATGAAGAAATGGTGGAAAGGGGTATCATTGCGACCCGCCAACTAGCCAAGCGCCAATTAACCTGGTTGCGGGCCTGGAAAAACCTGTATTGGTTTGAAGGCAATGAAGATGATCTGCTCCAAAGAGTGCTTTTGGTGCTTCCTCTACATCGTAGAAAATAGGCCGGTAGGCTTAAGGGTACCTTATGGTTTTGTGGCAAAATTGCAATGTGCGTTCTCTGATTGCAGCGTTTGGGGTTAACGACAGCTTTGTGATTGCATCATAGCTGTTCGCGTTTATCGTGCCGTGCTCCCGTAATTTACGAAGACGTTGAGTCTTAGTTTATTTGTCCAGAATCTATACCGTTGTCCCAACATAAGAAGTGCCAGATCTTGGACTTGGTTGCTATAAAAACCAAGCATCAATAAGGCACATTGAACATTGACCAAACCGAGTATCACAGGAGCTTATATGTCTAAAGGGCATGGCCTACAGGACCCTTTTCTAAATGCGTTAAGAAAAGAGCGTATCCCCGTATCAATTTTTCTTGTTAATGGTATCAAATTACAGGGTCAAATCGAATCCTTTGACCAGTATGTGATTTTACTACGTAATACTGTTAATCAAATGGTATATAAACATGCCATCTCCACTGTCGTCCCCGCGAGAAATCCTCGCAATATTCAAGAAGATTCTGACACTGATATTGAAGAGTAATCAATGGTCTGCTGGTTATCTTGGGGCGGAGCTAAATATTTTCCCCCGAGATACCTTGGCGCTATACGAGAATTTTCTTGATTCGCTACAGCTCTAGCTGTGTTTGAATTCTGGTGGAAGGCTTCTATGTCTAAGCTTAGGGGTGCAGCTTTTCGCCTCAGCCTCCTTATCTTCTCCTTCCGACCCGCAGCATCTTTGTCCTGCGCGTTTATACAGCGTTGAGAATTAATATCTTTAAGCCTTATAAAATCAATTATTTTTGGAGGTGTCTCTAATTGTTTTTCGAACGTCCAGATGCAGGTGAGCAAGCTTTGCTTGTTCACCTGCATATAAAACATGGCAAACTCGAAGAGGACTACCAAGAGTTTGAGTTGCTGGCAAAGTCAGCTGGCGTTGAGGTGCTCGACACGCTAACGGGCAGTGTTAACACGCCCGCTCCAAAGTATTTTATTGGCTCTGGTAAAGTTGAGGAAATAGCTAGCGCTGTTCGTGAGCTTGAAGCTGACGTAGTGCTTTTCAACTGCGCTTTAAGTCCTACGCAAGAAAGAAATCTAGAGGCAGCACTTCAGTGTCGGGTTATCGATAGAACGGCATTAATTTTGGATATTTTTGCTCAGCGGGCACGTACCTATGAAGGCAAGTTGCAAGTCGAGCTGGCTCAGTTGCAGCACTTGTCTACCCGTCTTGTTAAAGGCTGGACCCACTTAGAGAGACAAAAAGGCGGTATAGGTTTGCGAGGTCCCGGTGAGACGCAGCTCGAAACGGACCGTCGTTTAGTCCGTCACCGTATAAAATCCTTGCAGAGCCGCCTAGAAAAAGTGCGTGTACAACGAAGTCAAAGCAGAAAGGCTCGAGAAAAAGCAGAAACCCCCAGCATTGCCTTGGTGGGTTATACCAACGCGGGAAAATCTACGCTTTTTAACTGGTTAACAGAATCAAATATCTTTGCCGAAGACCTTTTGTTTGCAACACTGGATCCGACGCTGCGGAAAATAAAAATCCCCATATATGGCCCTGCGGTGTTAGTCGATACAGTGGGGTTTATTCGCAACCTGCCTCACCACCTTGTGAATGCCTTTCGTGCCACGCTCGAAGAAACTGAAAAAGCCGATTTATTACTGCACATAGTAGACTTGGCAAGCGATCACAGGGACGAGGATATGGCGCAGGTAGAGAGAGTGCTCTCTGAGCTTGATGTCGAAAACACGCCTCGACTGCTTGTTTACAATAAAATTGATCTTTTAGACAGAACGCCTAGAATTGACTTGGATGAAAGCGGCAGCCCTTGGCGTGTATGGGTTAGCGCAAGTGCTGGGCAGGGCAGGGATGAGTTATACAAAGCCATTTCGTCTTTGTTGTCTGAAGACAGGCTGAAGTGTGAACTCACTATTACACCGACCATGGGGCAACTTCGTGCATTGCTATATGAAAGGAGTGCAGTTATGAAAGAAACCACTGGTGAAGATGGCAGCTGTAAATTGACGATTAGCATAGGAAAAAAAGACTGGCAGCAGCTTCTTCAAAAGTCGCACCAATCCGAAGACCTGCTGGACATGGACTACCGATAACCTCTTTGTATGGGAGGTCGCTGTGTCCAGATAGCGGCAATCAGTAACACTCCTTTTAGGTGTGGCTTGTGTTGCTTCTATAGTAAAATGACGCTTGCAAAAAAGGTCGAATTAAACAGGGATGACAAACGCTTAACTAAGCTGTATAACTGCCTATTGCACTTAATTTTTTCCATGAATTAATACCTTTAAAAAGGTGTGTTTACTTAATATATGGGTCCTGCATGCCTATATACGGCAATAACCACTGAACAAATAAAAAAACGGAGATATGTATGGCCTGGAACGAACCTGGCGGGGGAAAGAAGAAGGATCCTTGGGGAGGAAAAGACAACAAGCAAGGGCCACCCGACCTCGATGAAGTCATGAAAAAACTCCAAGACAAGTTAAATGGAGTGCTTGGTAATGGTGGTGGCTCAGGCGGCGGGGTGCCAGGTGGTTCAATGAAGATGTTTAGCGGCCTGGGTGTGCTGGCTGTGCTTGGCTGGTTTTTCTTTGGTTTTTATCAAGTTAGTCAAGGTGAAGAGGGCGTTATTCTTCGTTTCGGATCCTATAGCACCACAGTCGGGCCAGGCCTGCAATGGAATCCACCATTAATTGACCGTGTTTATACCGTTAATACACAACGACTTGAGTCTCTGAACTCACGCGCCAACATGCTTACCCTTGATGAAAATATCGTAGAGGTGGGGCTTGTTGTCCAGTACCGTATAGGCAGTGCAAAAGATTATGTGCTTGAAATGAGTCGTCCAGAAGCAGGGCTTCATCATGCCACGGAGAGTGCCCTTCGGCATGTGG
>JAHRVS010000381.1 GCA_019090565.1 Gammaproteobacteria bacterium | reverse complement strand
CGTCTTCCCAGCGGGAGTAATAGGGGCTATTAAACAACAAGCCTCGCTCAGAGTCAGCCATTAACCAGCAGTTTTCATTGATTTCTTGATCAAGCTGCCCGTCACCCCAGCCTGCATAACCGCGAATAACCAAAAAGCGCTCAGGCCCTCGGTTTTCAGCAATGCCCTGAAGGATATCGAGAGAACCGGTGAGGTAAAGGTTTTCAGCCACTTTCTGGGTCACCTCCCAGTCGCCCTTTTCTTCATGCAGGACCAAACCGGCATCAGACTGAACAGGACCACCCGCAAGCACCGGGGTTTCCTGCGCCCTTGGGTTATTGCAGCCTATCTCCAACTGATCAAACAGCTCTGCCAGTGTCAACGAAGAGGGTTTATTCACCACCAGCCCCATCACGCCACTCTCATCATGACCACAAAGGTAAACGAGAGACCGCGCAAAGTCATCGCCCTCAAGATGAGGCATGGCGATCAATAGCTGATTGGTAAAACTACTCATTTCAAGGGGATTGGTTTCCATATGACTATTATTAGCCGAAAATGCGCAGGTAGCAAGGTTCAGAGGCCTTTGACAGATTTCAATATGGAGAGCGTGTGCTGCCGGTGCGATCTTATTGATGAGGAGGGTCAAGGTTACCAAGGGCAGCATGGACTAAAGAAGAAGGAGAGATGAGTGCTGATTAAGTGTATTAACTGGCGAAGAATAGGCGCATGATCATGGTTTAATATATTAGATCAACACCTGATCGCTGCCATTTTGTCACGCCCCGCCGACAGAATACAGCACCGTGACAAAGACATGAAAGCATTACGCATCACTCACCCAAAGTTAATGATTTATTAACAATTGTGATTTTTATTGTTATTCGTTAGTGTGCAGATAGAAGGCCTGACAATCGCACTGGAGGAATCTATTATTCATTTTGAGTTGTGCAAGATCACCCCACCCTTGCAGGTATACTCAAGGATATCGCGGACATATTAAACAAGAGTGGAATTTAACCCGCTATAAACTGGGTCAGTGCCTTTTATGAACACCCTTGAACACAAGGAGAATTTTCATATGACAGACTACCAGAAAGCAAAAGCACTACTTCATTCTAAAAAAGCCGAAATGGAAGAACGATTACGCCGCACCGACAAGCATGTTCACCATCGGGAAGAGCCTATCAGTGCTGGCTTTGCAGAACAGGCCAGCGAGATGGCGAATTTTGAAGTGCTGGTTACTCTGGACGAAGAAGGCAAAAAAGAACTGCTACAAATAGATGCGGCTCTCCAGCGAATCGAAGATGGCAAGTATGACGAATGCAGCACCTGCGGAGCAAACATCAATCAAAAACGCCTGGAAGCCATCCCCTATACCACGTACTGCATTGATTGTTCAGAAAAAGTGCAGGCATAATTAGCAAGTGGTTTTTACCACTGCTAGGAATCACTTTGTTGAAATCAAACAACGCATAATTTCATCACTTTTTGGAAAAACATATGAGCACTTATCAACACATATTACTAGCCATCGACTTGACGGAAGAGTCCAACGGCACACTTCTGGAAAAAGCCCTTAAGATATCAAAAGACAAGTCGTGCAGATTAAGCATCCTTCATGTTGTCAAACCCATTGGCTATACCTATGACCGAGGCCTTACCATGGGCCTACTGGATGACGGCATGAAGTCACTGCAAGACGAAGCGACTAGCCAGGCAAAAAGTAAGCTGGCAGAAATTGCCAAAGAGAATTCTATTCCGGAAGACCGTATGCACTGCGTTTTAGGAAAACCGGCCAACGAAATCATCAAACTGAGCAAGGAATTAAATGCCGACTTGGTGATAGTGGGCAGCCACAGCAACCCTCACCCGCTTCAATATGTGGGTACGACTGTACGCAACATCACAGACAAGCTTGACTGTGACACACTGATAGTTCGCCGCTAACGGTCAAGACCTTATGCTGCACCCTGTATCTGCATACGATACAAGGTGCAGCACGAGCATTCAGGAAGCCAAAAAAGGGAGGCTTCTATTTAGACTCTGGCTCTTCATCACACTCGACATACTCAATAATTTCTTCCAGGCGCTTGCTTGCCGCCTCGTCCTCACCTTCTTCTATCAAGTGCCTGAGTTCTTTTTTATAGGTCACAAAATCTTCAGTGCAGCCCACGCCCACCGTGGTGCCTCCTGGTGACATTTGTGCTACGCATGCAGGAAGCATGCAGATAAGGGCTAAAAGCCCACCAACGCGCATCACCTTGACCTTATTCAACTTACTTCTCCAGCAAAATTGTGAAACTATCTTCCCTCAAAGGGTGCTCACTGGAAAGGCTAATTCAAGCTCAACCAGAGGGGCTAAGAGTGGCTTACCAGCAGCTTAACACAAGCGAACGAAGGGCGATCTATTACAGTATAAATGCCTCTCACTTTCTCGTTTAAACCAAAACAATGGCATAAAAACAACTCATTGCAATCATTTCACTGCCCCACCCTTAGCCTCTACACCCCAATAGCTGTTTCATCTCAAGCAACATAGCTAAATCAGAAACACCCATACAAGCCCCTGGCGCACCCAGCTACATTTTTTAAGGGCACTCGACTGACCCCGCTTTGATAAATACGCAAACCTGATGAAACTTGTAAAAATGATGACGAAAGCTACTCTTAAAGTCAGGTACAAATGTTTTTCTTTTTCACTCCAAGACATTGGCGCCTTATTATGGCCCTGAAAAAATAACGAAATACTTTTGCCGCAAGCAGCCAGGCGGCAGACCTGTTATCCGTTGCATTAAGCACGGTTCAGCTAGGGATAAATAAAGACTTGCTTCAAACATGGACCACAAAGGAAGGCCACCAGCAAATCTCCAAAGAGTCAGTGCAAGAAATTCTCGATCAACGCTACGCATCGGATAAAACAAACAGGCCCTCTGCATTGAATCAATTGACCGTCGTCATCGTGGAGGGTGATCCCGCTCAGCAGAGGGTCTATACACAGCAGCTTTCAATCCGCGCACTGCCAGTCAATCTTGTTATAGCCAAAGATGGCTTTGAAATGATACGCACCATACAAAACGCATCTGAGACGAAGAGCCGCACCATGGCCGCCGTTAGCAGCAACAGCATCCAAGAGATAGAACAAAAAAGCGGCTTACCAGAAAGTGTTCAGCTCTATTCTAAGCCAATACCATTTAACATTCTTGCAGGCTTAATTTGACGCAAGATACAAGACATAGAAACTTCACAAACCGAAGGGTTAATGGCGCCACTGAAATAAATATATCCATATAAATATTATGGTTATATTTAAAGGCGCGCCATCCCCTGTAAAAAAGGTCATAAGCGCCAAAAGGATAACAGGTGAAATTTGTTTATTTCTTGGAAGAAAATATACACGGTGAAAATAGCCTTGCTGCTTCGCTTAAAGAAGAGCGCTATAAAATCCGTAGATTCGAAAAATTACCCATGCTCGAAAGCGCCTGCGCTCAAGGTTCCCCCTCTACCCTGATCATTTATAAAAACATCCCCTCCATCCAGGAGGATTTATTGGCTTTGAAAGGGAGACTTTCTCGAAAAAATAAGCCCGTACCACTTATCATTATCATTAATGAAAAAAGCGATTTCGACGTACGTTTGGCTGCTGTGTATGCCGGTGGTGACTTTTTCTTTTCTAGCCATGCTAATCATTCTGAAGTCATCCAATGTTTGAAGCAAAATACCGATGAGAAGCACTTTCCTCACCAAAAAGTACTATTTATTGAAAACCCAGAGCGCCCTTTTGAGAAACACCGGGCTCTACTTCTCAAAAACAATATTAAAGTGGAGCACCTGTTTGATTATTACAAACTGACATCGTCACTCGAAGAATATCAACCGCACATGCTCATCGTTGATTTCCATTTAAATTCATTTTTAGCGGTTGAGACTCTACGAATCATCCGTCAAAATCCATCATGGAAACACATCAGATTACTGTGTTTAATTGACAGTCAAGAGGCACAGCTACACAATGTCGCAATTGATGCCGGCGCTGACACCGTTCTTGCTAACCCAGTATCACCATCGCTTCTCCTTTCTGTGGTGAAATCCAAAATGCTTCGAGCCAGTACGGATGAGCACACTCTGAGTGAGCTTGGAGAATCGCAACGGGAAAGTGGGTTTTTAAGCGCTGCTCTAAATGAACACTCCATTGTGAGCATCACCGATATTGCCGGCCGCATCACGGAGGTGAATGAAAAATTCTGCCAAATAAGCGGCTACTCCAAAGAAGAGCTAATAGGAGAAAACCACCGAATACTTAGATCTAACTACCACAGCCAACACTTTTATCAAGAGATGTGGAAAACGATCGCTGCCGGTAAAATATGGCACGGCACCATTTGCAACAAAAAGAAAAGCGGAGTCCTCTACTGGGTAGATTCTACTATTATCTCGCTTCCAGGAAGGGATGGAAAACCTTGCAAATATGCGTCTATTCGTACCGATATCACCGATCTAAGGTTAAGCGAGAGTCGCTTTAAAATTGGCCAATCTTACGCCAACATCGGCACCTGGGACTGGAACATTCAAACCAACGAGCTATTCTGGTCGGAGCAAATTGCCCCTTTATTCGGGTATGGTGACAGTATTCCGGAAACCACCTACGAGAATTTCCTTGCAAACATCCACCCCGAAGATCGTGAAGCAGTCGTCCAGGCCATTGATCAGTGCATCCATCATGACAAAAGGTATGATGTCCAGCACCGAGTGATATGGAGTGATGGCAGTATTCGCTGGGTCCACGAGCGCGGAAATGTAATGCGTAATGCGGACGGCGCCCCAATACATATGCTGGGGGTTGTTGAGGACATTACCATTCAAAAGGCCGACCAAGTGGCCCTCATTGAGCAAGAGAAGCGCTTAAAGAACGCCCAAAGAATTGGAAGAATTGGCGACTGGTCTTGGGATGCTGAAACAGGCAACATTTCCATGTCTGAAGAAAGTCGCAGAATCTTTTGTGTGGCCCCGAATGGAATACCAAACATCAATGATATTCGCGCCCACCTCCACCCTGATGACCGAGAACCCATGAAACAAGCTACGGAGGAGGCTCTGGAGGGTGATTGCAGCGCCTTCGATTTCAGAGTGATTGCCCCTAATGAAGAAACACACTGGGTACAGTGTGAGCGCCAAGCAAAAATAGATCAAGCAGGGAAAGTAATTAAGCTTCACGGTACATTGCAAGATATCACCGAAAGAAAACGATTTGAGCATGAATTACTTAAAGCCAAGGAGGAGGCAGAAAAAGCCAATCATGCAAAGTCGATATTTTTAGCCAGCATGAGTCATGAGCTTCGCACACCACTCAACGCTATTATGGGTTTCTCTCAACTACTGGAGATGAACTCAGACAACAACCTCAGCCCCCTAGAGCTGGAGAATGTTGGAGAGATACTGAGTGCCAGTGCACACCTTCTCTATTTGATTAACCAAATCCTGGAGCTGGCAAAAATTGAATCAGGCAACATTGAGCTTACCCTTGAAGAATTCAATGTAAATGAGGTTATTTTAGAATGCATTGAACTAACAAAACATTCAGCCTTACAAAATGGAATTAAAATATTTTGGAATAATAAAGGGATCGAACAACAGACACCCAATGAAAGTGATTCCAGCCCTGTCGTAATAGCAGACAGAACTCGCTTAAAGCAAGTAATTCTTAACCTTTTAAGCAATGCCGTTAAATACAACTGCAACAATGGAAAAGTATCAATATCCAGCTCTACCGTCGTTGATAAAAACTTGATTGTATCCGTTAGCGATACAGGAATTGGTCTTAACAAGGATCAAAAATCTCATCTTTTTGAACCTTTTAACCGCTTAGGCGCAGAAACATTAAACAAGGAGGGCACAGGAATTGGTTTAGTCATATGCAAAAAAATAATTGAATCAATGAACGGAGACATGAACGTTGAAAGTGAACCAGGGAAAGGCTCGAGCTTTCAAGTACAAATTCCCGTGACCACTGCATCAAGAACTAAAAATGCTCCTATCAAAATCGATTCAAACAATAAGAGTAGCTTACTGGCTTTCAATAAGATACGGCCCGAACTAGACAGGTTCACAGTCTTATGCATTGAAGACAACCCGGTAAATTTACGCTTAATTGAAAAAATATTCACCAAACTAGACCATGTCGAATGTATGTGCGCATGTGAACCCTTAACGGGATTAGGCCTGGCGGCAATCAATAACCCGGATTTGATATTATTAGATATTAATTTACCTATATTAGATGGGTATGAAACCCTTAAGCGCATACGAGATATTGACGCACACCACAACACCCCTGTCATAGCAATCAGCGCACACGCCCATAAAGCATCCATCCAAAAGGCATTAGACGCAGGTTTTCATGACTACATCACGAAACCT
>JAHRVS010000380.1 GCA_019090565.1 Gammaproteobacteria bacterium | reverse complement strand
GAGCGCGCTGCAATATTATTGCAAGGTGTAAGAGCCAGCTAATAAGGGTGATAATTAGAACGAGCGTAAAGGCTTGATATCGCTTTATTGAGGTAGGGTAAGAAGGAATTTCAATTTCTATCCAGCCCCAGTTTTTTAGTCGATCTCTGTTTTTTGTTAAGGTGCTTACAGGGCTAAGTAAATCTTCCCGTAGTGGCGTTGAGAACCGGACCGAGTTTGATGTCTGGGTATGATAAGTGTGATTTTGAAGCGTAGGGGCCTTGTTTAGCGGTGGACTCATCTCTGGGCCGGCTTTTGCCAGAGGGTGCTGAGCATCATTGTAAATAATAACGGAGCTTGCGTTACTGTTGTTGAGGATGTAATAGGCGATCGCTTGGATACTATCTTGGGGGGCGCCATTGAGAGAAATCTGTACTAGGTAGCTAAAATTCTCTAGAGTGCCAATGCCTTCATTTAATTGTGTTTCCTTTAGGTCATTAAGCCGAAGAAACAGAAAGCTCACGCCAAGAACAGCACTGAGAAGCAAAGTGGGAATGAGGCTAAAAAAGATATGGCGATGGCGTGTGCTAATTTTTGGCAAGAATGCTGGCTCTCCGTATTGCAGTAATCAGTCCGTGTTTTTTTGCTCGTTAGGGGTAACAACATACATTAATGCGAGGGGGTTTCATACCTATGTAGCCCTTTGTGAGCCTTAAAATCCTATAGATTCTACCATTTACCCTCGTATAGGACGCCTCTAAAAATGCACTTTTCACACGATAGCTGCGTCATCGGTTAAGGCACCTGTAAAATCGGCATGAAGCGCATCGTGTATGCTTTATACACGGCAGTTCTCGGCAGTTCTCGGCAGTTCTCGGCAGTTGCGCCCTGCATTGCTCTACCTCCTGCGTTCAGGGAGTCGTCCGTGCAAGACTTTCTCGGGTTTATGTGAATATTACTATTTTTTTAGGTGCCCTATACTACGCTGCGCTGCCGCCTCGCCGCCGCTGAATGCATTACTCTCGGTAGGAAAGGGTGGAAACCACTTATCTTATGGCTAAACGTTGCCCTTTTACTTGTATGCTTACATAAAAGGGCAGGTTATGAAGACATCGTTTTGGATAGTTTGGCTATCTGAGGTAAAATACACAGTTATGAATTATCCAACTATAGAAGACTACGTCGGAAATACGCCTCTTGTGAGGCTGCAGCGTTTGCCGGGCGAAACAAGCAATACAATTTTGGTGAAGCTCGAAGGTAATAATCCGGCGGGGTCGGTGAAAGATCGGCCTGCTATGAGCATGATCGCGATGGCGGAAATGCGTGGTGAAATCAAACCGGGTGATGTGCTGATTGAGGCCACCAGCGGTAATACAGGTATTGCGCTGGCAATGGCTGCCGCGATTAAAGGTTATCGCATGATATTGATTATGCCTGATAACATGAGCGAAGAGCGTCGTGCAGCGATGACCGCCTATGGGGCGGAGTTGGTGCGTGTTAGCCAAGAAGAAGGAATGGAGGGCGCGCGTGATTTGGCTGATGCAATGCAGGCTCGAGGCGAAGGCGTTGTGCTAGACCAATTTGCTAATCCAGACAACCCCTCTTCGCATTATATGACGACGGGCCCGGAGCTTTGGGAGCAAACGAGTGGGAATATTACCCACTTTGTGAGCGCGATGGGCACGACAGGTACTATTATGGGGGTCTCTAGATACTTGAAAGAAAAGAACTCTGCAATACAGATTGTCGGCTTGCAGCCTAAAGAGGGGGCGTCTATACCAGGGATTAGACGATGGCCCGAGGCGTATCTACCAAAGATATTTGAAAACAGCCGCGTTGATCAGGTTGTCGATATTGAGCAGCTTGATGCAGAAAACACGATGCGAGCGCTTGCTGAAAGAGAGGGTATATTTTGTGGTGTATCTTCTGGTGGAGCCGTTGCCGCAGCGCTTCAATTATCTGAATCATTAAGTGATGCGGTGATTGTTGCAGTGATATGTGATCGAGGTGATCGATATTTGTCTACGGGTGTATTTGATCGAGCTTGACCTGTGCTCTGTCTGCCCATCTGAGTTTGTTACTAGATCGCTTTCCGAGTTTTTCGGGAAGTCCCTTTTTTTATTTTACTGATGTATATTCATGGCAAAGCGAAGACGTAGAACGAGAAGAAAACCCGTACCTTCTGAACCGGTTACCGTATTAATTGAGAGTTTGAGCCACGATGGCAGAGGTATTGCTCACGTTGAGGGGAAAACCTTGTTCGTGGATGGAGCACTTCCAGGTGAAGAGCTCGAATGTCATTACTCGTTTGTGGGAAGTCGGTATTCTGAGGCCAAAGCAAGCACAGTTATTACAGCCTCCGCTGATCGAGTCGAGCCCCGTTGCTCAAAGGCGCAAATTTGCGGTGGCTGTAACATGCAACACATAAATCCCGCTCGGCAGGTAGAGATCAAACAGCAAGCGCTCAGCGAACAATATTTGCATTTTGGGGGTATTGAATCGCCACCTCATGTCACGCCTCTGTTGGGTGAAACGTGGGCATATCGGCGTAAAGCGCGTTTAGGGGTTAGGTATGTTCCGAAAAAAGGAGGCGTTCTGGTGGGTTTCCGTGAAAAACGAAATTCATTTATTACAGATATTGATAACTGCCCTGTTTTGGACGTGCGTGTAGGAGAGCTGATTACACCGCTTCGAGAGTTATTAGATACTCTTGAGCAAAAAGCGAGCATCCCGCAAATTGAAGTTTCGTTAGGAGATAATGACGGCGCACTGGTATTTCGGCATCTTGAAGAATTGGGAGACGAGGACAAGCAAGCCTTACGTGATTTTGGTCAGGCGAATGGGCTGTGGGTATACCTACAGCCAGCGGGGCCTGCGTCAGTGCATCGTATTTCCCCTGATGAAGAAGATGGCTTTTTAAGCTACAAATTGCCGGAATGGTCCTTAGAATTGCTTTTTGACCCGATGGACTTTACTCAGGTGAATGCATCGATTAACGAAGCAATGGTAAAGCGCGCGTTGGAATTTCTAGAGCTTGAAAAAAATGACCGCGTATTGGATCTTTTTTGTGGGCTTGGGAACTTCACGTTACCCATTGCGCGCCATTGTAGCGAAGTGATTGGTGTTGAAGGGAGCGAGGCGATGGTAAAAAGAGGAAATATGAATGCCGCCCATAATGGTATTGATAACGCTCATTTTTTTAGCGCCGATTTAACCCAGGATTTTCGTGAACAGCCGTGGTCTCAAGGTGGTTTTGATAAAGTCTTGCTCGATCCTCCTCGGTCTGGTGCCCTTGAGATCGTAAAAAATATTTCGCTACTGGCGCCGCAACGTATTGTCTATGTTTCCTGCAATCCTGCCACACTTGCGCGGGATGCGGGTGAGTTATGTAGGTCTGGGTATACTTTGTTAAAAACAGGCGTTATGGATATGTTTCCTCATACGGCCCATGTTGAATCAATCGCGGTGTTTGAAAAATAATGGTTAAAATTCGCGAAGCGCACTATATCAACCCTGAAGGAGAAATAGATCTCGAGCTATGGCTGAGTAAAGCGCAAGATAAAAGCGGTTTCGAGGATATTAGCTCCCTTAGGCGTGCTTGCGAAATGAGTCGCGATATCCTCTCTGGGTCTAATGGCAGCGGTTCGCAATGGGCAGATGGCGTGGACAGCTTTCAGATGGGGCTGGAGATGTGCGAGATTCTTATTGGTCTCAGCCTTGACTTGGATTCCTTAGTGGCTGCTGCGATATACCGTTCAGTTCGTGAGCAGTACGTCTCGCTGGAAACGGTGAGCGACGAGTTTGGTGAGAATGTTGCCACGCTGGTAGCGGGCGTCTTGAAAATGGCTGCGATTGGGCAGTTCCTCAACCCGAAGCGTAAATCCGTTCTTGGTCAAAAGAAGGTGCAGCTCGACAATATCCGCAAAATGCTTATCGCAATGGTGGACGATGTACGCGTTGCATTGATTAAGCTTGCTGAGCGCACCAGTGCGATCAGAGCGGTGAAAAACTCGCCACAAGAAAGGCAATTGCGGGTCGCGAGAGAGATTTTTGACGTATATGCTCCCTTGGCGCATCGTCTTGGGATTGGCCATATTAAGTGGGAGTTAGAAGATCTTTCGTTTCGTTATTTGCAACCTGATGCGTATAAGAAAATTGCCAAGTTGCTCGCTGAAAAACGAATCGAGCGAGAGAGGTACATGGAGAGTGTACTTTCAGATATAGACCGTGAATTGGCGATGAATCGTATTGAAGCCGAAATAAACGGCCGAGTGAAACATATATACAGCATTTGGCGTAAAATGCGTCGCAAGAATATCGATTTTTATCAAGTCTATGATATTCGAGCTGTTCGAATTTTAGTGCCGGATATTGCTTCCTGCTATGCCGCACTGGGGGTTGTACACACTCTTTGGAGGCATATACCAAAGGAATTTGATGATTACATTGCAACGCCGAAGAAAAATGGTTACCGCTCTTTACATACAGCGGTAATTGGTCCGAAAGGTCGAATTCTTGAAGTCCAAATTCGCACTCAGGAAATGCATAACGAAGCTGAATTAGGTGTATGTGCCCACTGGCGTTACAAGGAGTCCCCTCACTCGAAAGTCGAGAGAAGTTACGAAGATAAGATCAGTTGGTTGCGACAAGTTCTTGACTGGAACGAAGAGCTTGGTGAATCACAGTTAGATGAACTTGCAGAACAATTTAAAAACGATAGTGTTGAAGAGCGTATTTATATTTTTACGCCTGACGGACATGTTGTCGATTTATCTGTAGGCGCTACACCGGTGGATTTTGCCTACCATATTCACACTGAGGTTGGGCACCGTTGCCGTGGAGCTAAAGTAAATGGGCGCATCGTACCACTAAACTTTATCTTGTCGACAGGGATGCAAGTTGAAATTTTAACAAGAAAAGAAATTGCCCCTAGGCGCGACTGGTTAAATGCAAATTCTGGGTATATCCACACCAGCCGGGCAAGGGCTAAAGTCCAGCACTGGTTTAAACAACAAGCTCGCGATAAAAACATTATCGATGGGAAGGCGCTCGTCGCGGCAGAATTCAAACGCCTTTCAGTAAAAAATGTTGATCTGGATGAGCTGGCTGAAAAGCTGAACCTTAAGTCAGGCGAAGACCTTTTTGCAGCGATTGGAGCGGGTGACCTACGCATTGGACAAGTCATTGGTGTGCTCAATAGTTTTTTGAATATTGCTAATACTCAAGTGAAAGAACCTTCACTCAGAACCTCCAGTAGTAAAATCAAACCGAATTTGAATTCCGGTATTACGATAGATGGAGTAGGTAACTTACTGACCCAGATAGCGAAGTGCTGTAAGCCTGTACCCGGTGAAGCAATCGTTGGCTATGTGACGCTTGGACGTGGCGTAACTGTTCACAGTAGTGAGTGCGCCCATTTGGAACAACTGACGAAACAGGGCCGAGACCGGTTTATTGAAGTGAGCTGGGGGGAGGAAAAACAAGATCAATGCTATCCCGTAGATATACATATAAGTTCTTTTGATAGACGGGGCTTATTGCACGACATTACCGAAATAGTAGCAAAATGCCAAGTAAATGTGACGGCCATGAATACGCTCTCCAATAGAAATAACAGTACGGCTGATATGAAGCTAACGATTGAGGTGGGCGGGATTGATGAGCTGAGTAAAGTGCTGGCTAAAATAAATCAATTGCCAAATATAATTGAAGTGAATCGAATTAACTCCTAGCAGGCTCTTGGATCGTTTCGGTTTTGCTTTTGTCTCTATTTATCCTTATGTCTGGCCTGAGCTCTCGAACTTTAATGATTTGGTAGAGGGTTATTAATAAAACACTCTTCCCGTAATAGCTGCCAACTTAATATGACCAAAGAACGCATCTCACCGATTGAAACACTCCGTACGGTAATGACCTGTTTAAGAGACCCTGAATACGGGTGTCCATGGGATCTTGAGCAAACACCGAGCACAGTAGCGCCTCACACTTTAGAAGAAGCCTATGAAGTGGTTGATGCCATTGAAAGTGGTGATACCGAACATTTTAAAGAAGAGCTGGGGGATTTACTTTTACAAATCATATTTTATTGCCAAATGGCTGAAGAGGAAAAGCTGTTTTCTTTTGATGAGGTTGCGGATGGCATCGTAGGAAAATTACTTCGACGGCATCCTCATGTTTTTCCTGATGGGACACTGGGTTCTTTTGGGAAAGTCTCGCCTCTTCGCAATGCCAGTGAGGTCGAAGTGCGCTGGGAGGCAATTAAGACAACGGAAAAGTCAGGCAGCAAATCAAGCGGTATATTGGGTCAAGTAGAAAAAGGTTTACCCTCCATGACACGGGCGCGAAAACTCCAAAAAGCAGCGAAAAAAGTGGGCTTTGATTGGCCAAACATCGAACCTGCCTTGGATAAAATAGAAGAAGAAACTCAAGAGCTCAGGGAGGCTATTAATAAAGGTTATCCCTCTTCTGAAATTGAAGAGGAGTTTGGTGATCTTCTTTTTGCATCGGTGAATGTATCAAGGTTTTTAAAGCTAGATCCCGAAATAGCGCTTGTTCGCGCAAATAGAAAATTTGAAGCGCGTATTCACTGCATGGAAGATTATATTGCAAAATCGAACAAAGACTGGAATGACTATAGTCTAGAGGAGCTGGATTTACTTTGGGAGAAGGCGAAGAAAGAACTGGCCGATAAAAAGCACTTGGGAGTCTCAAGTTAATGCATGAAAATGACAAAAATACTCTTATTGATCGGTTTAACCGGAAAGTGGATTATTTGCGAATTTCCGTCACCGATCGCTGCGATTTTCGATGCGTCTACTGCATGGCCGAAGAAATGTCCTTTGTTCCTCGAGCTGAAATTTTGACACTCGAGGAATTAACCTTAGTGTGCCAAGCATTTACTGAGTTGGGCGTGAGAAAAATAAGGTTAACAGGTGGAGAACCTCTGATCAGGAGTAATCTTCCATCCTTGATAAGGAATATTTCGACCTTGCCAGGCCTAGAAGAACTCGCAATGACTACGAATGGGTCGCGCTTAGTTCGTTTTGGTGAAGAGCTTTATCAGGCGGGTTTACAGCGAATAAATGTTAGTTTAGATAGCCTTAATCCTGCTCGATTTAAAAAAATTACTCGAACGGGTAACCTTCAAGATGTATTAAATGGAATTGATGCCGCAAAAGCGGCGGGGTTCAATAATTTAAAAATAAACAGTGTTATCTTAAAGGGCCGCAATGACGATGAAATCCTTGATTTGGCTGATTACGCGTGCCGGAATGAGCTTGATCTGACCTTTATTGAAGAAATGCCACTTGGTCAAATTGATGAGCATGAACGATCAGAGTGTTTTATTTCTAGTGCAGAAATTAGAGATAGGCTCGCCACTTGCTATCCACTCACACCATCCTCAGCATCAAGCGGTGGTCCGAGTCGCTACTACAACGTAAAAGGCACTAAAAGCCGCTTTGGCTTTATTTCTCCCCATAGTGATAACTTCTGCAGTGCTTGTAACCGCGTACGGGTGACCGCAGAAGGGATGTTGTTATTATGTTTGGGCAATGAAAATTCGGTGGATTTAAAAGCGATTGTTAGAAAACATCCTGGGGATGTTACGGTTCTTAAAGGGGCAATATTTGCTGCAATGGCCTTGAAACCGGAAAAACACTATTTTGACCTTGATGAAGCACCGCAGATAGTTCGATTTATGAATATGACCGGAGGCTAGCTCCTCAATTCTTTATTTTTTGTACAGAACACCTTGGGCTGAAGTTTCATTGGAATGGTTTGCGATTGATTATTGTCACGATGTTCGAAAAGGTAATAACCCCCTTTAAAGGTAAACGTCCAATAGACCACACCTAATGCCATAATTTTCAAGGCTCAAGCCCATTTACCTTTGCTGTTTCAATCAGACTGTATAAGTTGGCGCTCCTTTGGCAGTGTTGCTAAATACCCAGTTTTTACGGCCTATGACAAAGGTCTTAACCGCACGTTCAACCCGGTTGTTGTTAATAGCCAAGTGCCGTCATCGATATGGCGACCAAACTTTTGCCACTGGCTTAAGCCGTAGTGAATCGCTTTTCCAGTCAGTGATTTTTGGGGGGTGTGCGGGTTTGTCTAGCCAGTCCTTAAATTGAGCCAGCGGTAATTCTGACCCTACCTGATGAATACGATAGCGCTCGTCAAATGATTCGTTTTTAAGTTGTGTTTCAATTCGGTACAACTAGTCTGGCACAGGGGGGGGTTATGATTTTTTGTTGGTGAATGGGTTGCCTGAGGGGCTAGCGCCAAGTTCATTGATTAGGGCTACATAGGCCATACTTTCTGGGTCATTAGCGTGGTCTAGAACCTGGATTAACTCTGTTAACTGCGCTGGTCGCTTCGGGCCTACAATAACGGCATCGATAGTGGATTGTTTCAGCTGCCATAAAAGGAGAAGAACACTCCTAGGGAAAGGTAGATTTTCGGACAGTTGGTAATACTCTCTTAGCCAGGGTTTGTATTCAGAAGAATGAAAATAAGGATTTCGCCTTCTCACATCTTTTTTTCCGAGTCCCTCTAGCGCATCGCTATAATGTTGGCTCGTTAGTAGGCCCTGTTCCAAGGGGGAAATGCTGCAGTTATAACAACGGTCATTTAAATGGCCAGCGTTTAGCAAGTCATCACTTCTATGTAAAGGATTATGGTGAACCTGGTGCGGGATACGCGCCTTGGGATCGCATAAAGCGTTGAGTTGTTGGCTGGTTAGGTTTCCTACGCCCCAATGTTTTATGAGCCCCTCTTTCTGTAAGTTTTTGAGAGTTTTTACACTTTCTTGCAGAGGTGTCTGTGGGTCAGGCCAGTGTAGTTGATAGAGGTCTAGATAATCGGTTTGGTAGGCGCTTAGCGATTGCATTAATGTCGAGCGAAGATTTTTTTCAGAGCCATCGTGAATAACCTGGTTTCCCTTCCACGCTAATCCACCTTTACTAGAAATAAATATCTCTTTTCGTGATACTTGGCTTTGTTTGATGGCTTTGGCGAGATAAGCTTCTGATTTTCCATGCGCATAAAATTGAGCGCTGTCAAAATGTCGGAATCCTTTGTGCAATCCATCGACCAGTAGGTCGATGGATTCACGTCCATCAACCGCTCCAAAGCCTTCTCCTCCGAGGCTCCATGTACCTATCCATAGTTGAGGGGATAGCGAGTAACCGGAATCGGGTTCTAGAATAAAAGGCATTAGGGCTTTAAGCGCCAATTGGGTTCATATTGATCACGCAGTGGCTCTGTGAAGCCCAGTTGAGGAAATCGTTGATAGATAGATTTACTCATTAAAAAATCATTATGGTTGGTACTGTCGGGCTGAAAGCCGAGGATTTTTTTCCACATATCCCAGCGCTCCATACAAAGGTAAATATAGGGATCTGGCGCGTAGTGTTTTAAAAGTTGGTACAAATGCCGATACATTTCAACACGCAACGGTTTGATGTAGCGCACCTTGCCATCGTCACCTAGAACCATTTCGGCCTCAGTCGCGCCACTGCCTGGGTAGTTGCTTTCCATGACCTTTTTCATTTCGGGGTTAAAGCGTAGGCTGCCAATGGAAAACCAGGTGATTTGCTCCTGCGAAATAACAGAAAATATTTGCTCAAGCAGCTCGGTGTAGCCTTCTTCCCAATCAGGGTAATAAATCATAGGGTCAAAATGAATGGCCAGCAGGAACCCTGCATCAGCAACTTTCTTCATGGCTGCAATTCGTTCAGTGACACTGGCAGTGCGATACTCTTCGCGTTTAACCACGGCCTGTGGATTCATTGTCCATGACACCACAGTTTTTTGTTGATGGTTTACTTTAAGCAATGAGGATACTTGGTCAGATTTGGTGCGAAGCTCTAACAATACATTGGGGAGCG
>JAHRVS010000379.1 GCA_019090565.1 Gammaproteobacteria bacterium | reverse complement strand
CTAACATCAAATTCAGACCTGCGCTGCCCATGTAAAATATCACCAAACTGCAACGGCGATTTTATCGTGGAATAATCAGCACGTGACTGATAAAGATGAATGGCATTTTGGCTGCTACCAGGCTCACCAAAATTGTGTGTTGAACCTTTCATTGAACTTAAACCATGCACGATGCAATGAGCTCCTTGCCTTATTAGTATCAGAGGAAATTTAAAGTTTATCGACAGCGCCAAGAATTCACGTGGGCTCTCGAAATCCCACTGTTGCGTCCAGGTTTCAAAAGTATAGGGTTGCAAAAAGTGACCAAGTTGGTCACAGTTCACAGAATGGGAAGGGAAGTTGCTATATGACCCGTGTCCGCTAACAGCCTGTACAAATTCATCGGCTCCAGTCAGATATATTCCAAGACAGATCAAAAATGCCCGCTTTATAAGCAGAGCATCGTAGTGGCAAAGGTGGGGCGTATGGGGAGCGTTAAATGGAAGTTAAGCACTCCTAATGCTTACGAGACAAGCACTAGGAGGGCTTCAGGCAAAAAATAACGTAGAAGCAGAAAGTCGTTACCGGCTACAAAAGAACGCCTTAATCTGAACGAAAACCCTGCCAGGCTCGTTCAAGGCGAACACCGTGGGCACGATCAGGCATCATCAACATCACCTTATCTCGAAGCCACCGCTTGTGTATTTCCGCATCGGCATGCGCCCAAAAGCTAGTGGCTTCCGTTGCACCCACCAATTCTTTGGTGGTTTCTCTTAAGCCGTTTATTAACAATTGATTTTCTGGTGCTTCTGGGTTGTCAAAATTAGCCCCTTGTATCGAAACTAGCACCGCAAGACATTGCTCTATAAAGCCATTTGGCCAGTCATACATCCTCGCCAAACGAATCATATGGCCTACACCTGCTGCCATCACATAAAAAGCCTCAAGAGGTGAAAAGGGCTTAATGTAGTCAGCGTAACCATCCCCACTCAGTAGACTGGAGCCAGAACAAATACACCCGTCCAATGTAAGGCGCCCTCTTTTCAACTCTGGCATAAAAGGAAGTGTTTTATCTTCATGAATCAAAGCACCGTCCACATTGGCCTGAACATGAAGGATTTTTATCTGCGGCCGCCCATTAGCATCCCCGGTTGCGTCACACGCTGCAACAAGCAACTCATCTGCTTCCTCTGCACAGGTCACAAATGTCTTGGAGCCATTGAGCGCGTACCCCTCACTCACAGGCTGCATTGATGTCAGAATTGCTTTGGGGCGGTTTCCACCCTCCTCACTCACGCAGAATGCGCCTAGCTTACCGGCAGTTAAAATCGGAAAGTTTGCATGTAAGGCCGCCTGATACCCCGATAGGAACACATAGGCCATACGGTCAGAGAGATACCCCCCAGCGATCGCCGCTTCAAGAGAGGTTCCGTATTTCTCAAGATTGACAAATACCTCCTTCTTCCATTGCGATATGGATTCAATCTCAATACCCGGCTTTGCAGGCATGCTCTCTGACAACAAAAGAGAAATCAACGCACTACTGATCATCATACACTCCTGAGCTTATTGTTATGGTACGAAAAAATACGGCCTAAATAATAACGGTTTTATATACCAAGAACAAAAACCAGCCCCTTAGCATTACCCCTGGGCAACAGCCAAAAACAGTCCCAAATAGGTGTTAAATTGACCCGATAACATTCCTTCTTTTATAACACCGCAAGGCGCACTTATGAAAAAACGTATTCGGTGGGTGAGTGTACCAACTTCCTCGGTCAAAGCACGGGTAAAAGCATAGAGCTCCGAAGCCCACAGCAGGCCATCAACCAATATAGAGTTGTTCTCTTTGCCCCTATTGAAGAGCTTGTATCTTGAAGATAATTGGCTTTACTTAAGTAATATATGTTTATTAATTGCTCGACTCTGGCACACTCAGGCGAGCTTTACATTATTTCAAAAGAGAGCAAGATGTACCAAGTAAAACTAAAAAATACTAGCAAAGAACCCATTTGGCTTGTTCCGCCGAAGCTCAGCATTGGTAGTGCGAATGACAACGATATCATTCTTAATAACCACGGTATCAAACAACACCATGCAGACCTTGTGGTTGATAATAACAACATCTATTTATTACCCGATAAAAGTGCTAACGATATTTTCATTAATGGTGAGCAAATACGTCAATCACATACCCTTAAAGAAGACGACATCATCACCTTGTGCAACACCGAGCTGAAAATATTAAAACCACACTGCGAAGGCCAGCAAGAAGTGATCAGCGACTCTCTATCGGATAAATGGACACTTGAAGTATTAAATGGGGCCGAAAGCGGGAAAGCCTATCCATTAAAAAAAACCAACACCATTGGCCGCTCTCCCGATTGCGAAATACAGCTTATTGATGAAAAAATCTCACGGAAACATGCACGCCTTGATATTATAGGCGGCGCACTTAAAATAACCGACATGGGTTCCGCAAATGGTTGCCAGGTTAATGACACAAAAATAACCAGCGCCTATGCGCGTCCAAATGATATCTTAAAAATTGGAATGCTAGAATTTAAAATTAACGGGCCATTTCTTGATGCGGATAAAACCACAATCAATACATCTAAAATAGTCCCTATAACCCCCATATCAAAGAAGAGTGCGCCAGTCAAACAACCGCAAAGCAACACATTTATACGTCGAGAGCAGATACTTGAATCAAAGCAGGCGCTACGAAACTTAAATTCCAATAAGAATAATCACACCAAGACACTGGTTTTAATTAGTTGTATTACTTTGGTATTAGCGGTTGCTAGCTCTATATTAATAATTTCAGGATGAATTATACCGACACGCTATTTAAAGGCGGGTTTAATGGTAAACCTACAAATAGCAACGTTCTCGCACAGGCAGGCCCCGCACAAAGCCAATGCGACTGGCTCGTGAAACGTATATTGTTAAAGGTATTCTTAAAAAGTTTCCAAGCATACGCAGATATACACCCTATTGAATCTTCCTGAGCATTTCCATGATTGCCGCTTTTTTAACATCATCGCCAGACTGGTACAGTACGGTGATATTCTCAAGAACTAAAGCTAGCTGTTTTTCATTGACTGAATCTTCAGAACCCACTGGGGTAATAGTATGATCAACATCACTTCTAATTTCCGGCGACTTAATCAAACCTGAGGTTTCATCCTTACCCGAAACCACGAAATCCTTTGACGCTGCACTTTTCGGCCCAGGTGTTTTTTCACCTAAACTCTCCATAAGGCGGAGAAGCGCTTCATCCGCTGTCAGTGCACCTTCGGAAGTAGGCGCATAAGACCCATAGCGTAAACGAATATCTAAACGCTGCCCGCCTATTAAAAAGTTAACTTTTCTAACGCTTTCTAAAATTCGGTGGCAAAGCATATCGGCATTACCACCGGTCGTACTTAGCAGGGTAACCACAATCTGAGAGGCGCTGACACGTGCAACACCATCCTCTGTCCGCAGTGCAGATGAAATATGTTTGGCAATTTGCTGAATAATTTTTTCAGAAACTTTTTTACCATTTTTTAAAAAAATATTATTGTATTCAGTAAATTCAAAAACGATTAGTGACAACGGAAGCCGGTGCCGCCGACTAAAGGACAGATCTTGCTTTATTTTTTCAACAAAGTAGAGCTTATTACCCAGCCCAGTACTTGCATCAATGGTGGTAGTTTGTGCCAACAGTGCATTGCTATGGGCAAGTTCCTGGGTTTTCTGCTGGTTCTTAGAGTGTGCCTTTGCCCTCGCCAACACATCAATGGAGTTAAAGGGCTTAGTGATAAAGTCAGTGGCACCAAGGCCAAGCGCCTTCTCTTTTGCCTCCTCTGCATCTCCTCCGGTAACGATAATGACGGGCAGCTCTGAAATTCGAGGCTCTGAGGACGACCTAATTCGCTCAAGCAACTCATATCCATCTAAAATAGGCATCATCAAATCACAAAACACCACTTGAACCGTATCGTCTACGGCTATTTTTTCCCAACCGTCCTCTCCGTCCTCCGCAGTAAGGACATCAAACTCACGTTCCAGTATTTTATTGGCGGCTTTTCGAAGCAGGCGTGAGTCATCAACAACCAGCACCCTTGGCTTAATAAACTGAGGAGTTGTATCCTTTGTATCCATATTGTCTAAAGCTAAATTTTAAAAGTTATTTATATTATAGCTATAGATGTAGATATAGACATACCGGCAAAATGACTCATCCCACCGATTACAGGCCAGGCAGAAGGAAAGCCAATCAAGAAAACAAAGATTACACGCGGGAAATAGGGATTTTGAGCCTAATTTTAACGTCATAAAGGTCGAGTCAGCAGGAAACCAGCCACCTACCAAGAAAACTAAAGGACATCTCTAAAAATGCGTTTTTTATGCAATAGCTGCGTTAGCTCCGTACTCAAATCCTCGTGTATGCCCTGCTCGACTTGCGGAGGTTTTTTGCTCCCACACGAAAATTACTATTTTTAGAGCTACCCCAAACCTGATTCAGGGAAATGGAATCCTCGGAGTATTACCTTTAAACCGTCTTCTCAGAATTGAAACGATTACGAAGGAAAATTTGAGAGCTTCCGGAAGCCTGACCGGCGCAGGTGATCGCCTCCTGGATCAAGCCATGATTCGAGGATTTATCGCAAACAGGATCCGCTGCATCAGCATCCCCCGTTAGAAGGTAAGCCTGACAACGGCAGCCTCCAAAATCTTTTTCTTTCTCATCGCAGCTAGCACAGGGCTCCTTCATCCAGGAAAAACCACGGTAGCGGTTAAAGGCGGGAGAGTCATACCAGATAGACCGGATACCCTGCTCTTTGACGTTAGGGAAAACAAGGTCGGGAATCAACTTCGCACTATGGCAAGGCTGCGCTAGCCCTTCTGGATCCACCGTCAAAAACATATCCCCCCAGCCGTTCATGCAGGGCTTGGGACGTTTTTCGTAATAATCAGGGATTATATAAAAAATTTTCATGACCCCTTTCAGCTTTTCTTGGTATTCATGAGCGGTGGCTTCGGCAGCAT
>JAHRVS010000378.1 GCA_019090565.1 Gammaproteobacteria bacterium | reverse complement strand
GATCTTGTTGTTCTTTGTTAGCGTAACCCATCAAGATGGGGGCTAGCATAACTTGGCCAAATGGAATGGTCGGCGGAAGTGTGTGCTTTGAAGTCACTTTATCCCAGATAAAGTGCTGAGTTGCAGACCAGCCCGGACCGCCGAACTCCTCTGGCCAGTTAGGCACATCCCAGCCTTTATTTTTTAATGCAGTGAACCATTCGGCTCTTTGAGTCCAGATTGCAGCGCCGCGAGGAAGGTGCTCATCAATGAATGTTTCGACTTCTACCTGGAAATCCAGGTCTTCTTTGCTTAGTTCGATATCCATGGAATGGATTTCTCCTATTTAATGGTTATTTTTGTTCCGCTATTCAGGTGGTGATATCCTTTAATGGCAAGGGGTATCACGACCTGGTTGAGTGTTTCTATCAATACAGGCTGCCTATGAATAGCTCATACTAGGCCAGTAAGTGCTTGATAAGTATTCTTCTTATCTTTTTTGCGCGTTATAATCCCGGTCAAATGAAGCTGTTGAAGCCGAGAACAATAAAGCCATTTCACAGCATTCTTTTCCGTAAGTGCTGCGTTCGTATCTTGAGCCAAAAGATTGAATGGTTGCTTTACCAACGCGGTCGTCATTGGTGGTAATGGTTTCCATGCTTTGACGTAGAAATAGCCGAGCATTATCCCAAAGACTTGCTTATGATGCAGTGTTATTTTGTTCTCTTCAAGGTATAAAATGACAGGAAGCGAATGAAGTTTGGCGCTTTTAACTTGATTAATTGAGAAATGAGGCAAGCTATACCTCTGTTTATGCGCGCGATATGGCGTAGAATGTTCAGTGTTTTTATGATGTTCTTGCGCACCGAGGGCGTGCGTTTTAGCAAACGTTTGGTATCTGTTCGGTGAAAACCCTCTATCCAGTAAGGTTTGGATCTTGATTCTTGCTGGCTTGTTTAAGATAGTTGATAACAAGGTTTTTCAAAGGTGTGTAAGCCAAGGTATACTGAGTGTTTTTGATTGGACGATGGCTTTAAGTAGAAGGCAATTTACTTACCTCAGCCATTTTTTTCGGATTTTTCTAGATTGGTTTAGCTAGAGTAGTTTGTAGGTTAAAAGAGCAATATGGCTATAAGCAGTGAAAAGGAATTAGACGGCATTGAGCCTGATGGGCTATTTATTTCAGCAGAAAAAATAGCAAAAGATTTTACTCTTTTTTCTGGCGATGAAGAGTTTGTGATCAGCCGTCATGTAGAGGGTTTACTTAGTGAAGACGACGTAGATGGAAGCCTGTCTTCTATCGCTGATATGTCGGTGGATGAGTACATTGCCTCTACCGTACAGGCAGCAGAAGATCCCTCGCGTCCAGCAGTTCGAGAAATTCTGAAAAGTTTCAATGCTCGAATCATCCGTGAGCTTAGTCAGGGAGCTTTTTACTCCGCTGAAATGGAAGTTGACTTTGGCGATAGTTTTCGTCGTATCGGCGTGATTGGTCAAGACCGCACCTCCAATAATGGAGCGTGGATGCCTGACCAGCATGATATGGCCTGTGAGGCCGCACACAAATTTGCCGAAATGGGGCTTCCCATTGTTTGCCTAATGGATACACCAGGGGCAGATGCCGGTGAGGCGGCAAATACTAACAACCAAGCTCATTCGATTTCTCGCTTAATCGCGGTGCTGGCCAATGTGAATGTCCCCACGGTGGGGGTTATTATTGGTATTGGGTACTCCGGCGGCGCAATCCCTATGGCCAACAGCAATATCTTGTTGTCTGTGCGTGATGGGATATTTAATACAATTCAGCCCAAGGGTTTGGCGAGCATTGCTCGTAAATATAACCTTTCATGGCAAGAGTGCGCCAAAGCGGTAGGTGTTGCCCCTGTTGAGCTATATCGTCAGGGCTGCATTGATGGTGTTATCGATTACACCCCTAGTGATCGCGGCGATAAGCAGCAAAATTTGTTGCGAGCAGTGGTTTCAAGCATTAAGTCCATTGAGCTTAGTGTCGGGAAATTCGTCAAAAAAAACCCTGACCTTGCACGGCACTATGCATCGAGCATTGATCGTTACCTAGAGCCTTCTGAGCGCTTAGCGTCTATCCAGAAAGCAACGAACATGATGGCGCCAAATTCGCCCACCAGTCATCCCAATCTGTTCGGGATCACGTATCGCTATATGCGTTACTTAACAGCCCGAAAGCGCCTCAACTCCATGACGAAAGGCAATTACGGACGCCTAGCGGGGGAGGAGGTTCCAGAGGGAGATTTGGCAGGTCGAATTGATCGCGAAAAGAAATACGTTTTTACCGAGTGGCTCGAAAATCCCGACCAGGTTGTTTACGAAGACCAACTGTTAAAACCTTGGAAAAACTACGTAAGTAAAAAAGAAGCACTTTCATCTGAACGCGGTACGATTGCTACATTTGTATTTGGTGAGCCCCAGGAAAATTTTGATAAAGCGAAAGCAGAGCTGTGCTTTACTGTCAGCTTTTTTCTATATAGCAGATGGAAAGTGGGTGCGCAGAATAATTTCGCATCTCTGATCCAGTATCTTCAAGACGAGAAAACCACGCCCTCTCGAACTGAACCTCCCAGTTTGAAAAAAATCACTTTGCTGGATGTTATTCTGAATGAGGACATTCGCGAAGATTGCTTGATAGCGTTCCAGAATATTTTGATATTCGATTTTGTCTATGACCATGTGACGAATAACTTGGCCTCCATTGCAGAGGAAGCCAATAGTACAAAGAGTTTGTCGAAAGATGCAGTTCGAACCCTTCAAGCGGATGCGCTGCAAGGTGCACTTAAAACGTTTAATCGGCTAGGCCTTGGTGACGGTGGAAAGGAAGGTATAAGTGCCGAGGCTCTTAAAGAGCAGTTTGACGCCTGGCTGCAATTTTTTATCACGCATCCTTCGAGGGGGTCATTGCTGGCGAGCGTTGAGGAGTGGAAGACCATCGGTCACCCGCAAACATCCGATGTTTTGTTTGTTATTATTACTTTTTTCTTTGAAAAACTCTTGCCGGAATACTTCAAATCAGAACAAAGTGATACGAAATATAAGGGGATTATCAACCCTGCTCGAATTGGCCGTAGAAAGGATTTCTGGAACCGCCTGACCATGGCTTATCATGACTTGCTGATTCAGGATTTACTCCGCAAGGAAAAAAGAAAAGGGAATAAAGGGTCTGAGCGCTTCCTTGAGCATTTTGTCGATAACTTTGTGGAAATGAATGAAGACCTTATCTCAGCAAACCCAGTAAACTTCCCTGGTTTCCGTATATCTATCGAGCAAGCGATGGAAAAAGGGGTTACGCCATGCGGAGTAATTACAGGTATTGGTGACTTTAAAATAGGATCTGATCGACAGCGAGTGGGTTTGGTTGTATCGAATGTTGCTTTTCAGGCCGGAGCCTTCGATATGGCGGCCGCTGCTAAATTCTGCAGCCTCCTTGTAGCTTGCGCGCAACAAAAACTTCCTGTGGTTTGTTTTATTTCATCTGGAGGAATGCAAACTAAAGAAGGTGCGGCGGCGCTTTTTTCCATGGCGGTTGTTAATGACCGAATTACGCGCTTTGTTCGCGACAATGACCTGCCCATTATTGCCTTTGGGTTCGGAGACTGCACAGGTGGTGCGCAAGCAAGTTTTGTGACACACCCTTTGGTTCAAACTTACTATTTTTCGGGAACGAATATGCCTTTTGCAGGGCAGATGGTTGTCCCTTCTTATTTGCCAGCAACGTCTACGCTATCTAATTACCTCTATCTTGTTTCTGGCTCGATGCAGGGTTTGGTGAAGAACCCCTTTGCCGAAACCCTTGATGACGACCTGCGCTTAATTGATCGCAGCATCCCAGTGCCGGTTGCTACGGTTGAGAGCGTGGTATCTCGCGCCTTAGAAGGCTATGTGTCTCAAGAGTTAAATAAGCAAGCAGGGCTTGAAAGGATTGATGCCCGTGAGTTGATGCAGCCGGTTAAAAGAACGCTTATTCATGCGCGTGGGTGTACGGCGGTTAAATTGATTCGTATTGCTCAACAGCGTGGCATCGAAGTGGTTCTTGTTGCGTCTGACCCCGATATGGACTCAGTGCCCGTTGCGATGCTGGGCGAAAATGACCGGGTGGTTTGTATTGGGGGAAATACTTCCGATGAAAGTTATCTTAATGCCAACTCTGTGATTAGGGTTGCGGAATACGAAGGTGTTGATTCTCTTCATCCTGGTATTGGATTTTTGGCGGAAAACTCTCAGTTTGCAAATCTTTGCCTTAACCATGGTGTTAACTTTATTGGTCCAAGTGTGTATAGCATGGAGACAATGGGCAACAAGTCCAATGCCATTAATACCGCACTGAAACTTAATGTGCCCGTTGTTCCAGGTAGCCATGGAATTCTAACCACGGCTGACCGTGCTGCAAAAGTTGCGATTGATATTGGTTACCCCGTGTTGATTAAGGCAGTGCATGGCGGCGGCGGCAAAGGGATTCAAGTCGTTGAAAACCCCGATGACATACATTCCTTTTTTCATAAGGTGTCTGCAGAGGCGAAAAGTGCTTTTGGTAATGGTGATATTTACTTAGAAAAGTTCATTACAAAATTACGCCATATAGAAGT
>JAHRVS010000021.1 GCA_019090565.1 Gammaproteobacteria bacterium | reverse complement strand
TGTGAAGGTAAAATAAACTTGGTTTCAATGAGTGAAAATATTAGACAGAATATTACCACGGGCGCCATAACACTAAAAAACCGGCCCATGCCTGTTTGCATGAATAACATTGGGCTAAAAGCGATGATAGTGGTTATAACACCAAATATAGTGGGCTGTGTGACGCGCTTTACACCTTTTAATATGCTGTTTAAACCGTCGTCGTCCTCTTCAAGTGCTGCATAAGCACTTTCGGCGGTGACGATGGCGTCATCAACGACGATTCCAAGAACCAAAATAAACCCAAATAGAGAGATGACATTGATTGAAACGTCAACAGAAGGGGTGCTAATCAAAAACAGAGTACCCAGGAAAGAGAATGGGACCCCCAGAACCACCCAGAATGCTACGGAGGGTTGAAGGAATAAAGCAAGCGTAAGAATGACTAGAATCCCACCCTGTAACGCATTCCTTAAGAGTAAGTTTATACGGCTCTTGAGGATTGTAGACTTGTCTGCCCAAATTGACAGAGTCACAGTTTCTGGTAGTTGATGGCGTTTTGTTTCAGCATAGCGATGCACGAATGCACTGATATCCAACGCATTCTGTTTTCCGGTACTGAATACCCTTAAGCTGACAGAGGGGAGGCCATTAAATTTGCTTAATATTAGTTGTTCTTCAAAGCCATCCTTTACTTGGGCAATGTCCCCAAGTTGAATGCGTGTTCCATCGGCGCGAGAAATTAATACAAAGGTTTTAAACTTTTCGGCGTTGTAAGCCTGATTTTCAGTGCGGATGCTCAGGGTGGTATTTTCTGCACGAATGGCACCACTAGGTAGGTTGACAGATTGAGCGTGAATGGCCCGTGTTACGTCATCAAAGCTTAGGTGATGACGAAGAAGCTTTTCTCTGCTGAGTTCTATAGATATTTCGTAACGCCTTGTACCGATAATATCTACCTGAGAAATCTCCGTTGTGGCGAGAAGGTCATTGCGTATATTATCAGCGAGTTGTTTTAACTGGCTTTCGTCCAAGGCGCCATAAATGGCAAGGGAAATCACATCCCTACGGCTTAGAAGCTCAGTGATAATTGGCTTTTCTGCATTGGCAGGAAAGCTGCTGATGCCATTAACTCGCACCGTGAGCTTATTTAGAATATCGCTGATATTTTGTCCGGGATGAATGATCACAGTGACAGTGCCAGCGCTTGATGTCGCCTGTGAGCGAATTTCCTTTATTCCTTCAATATCATCAATCACTTCCTCCACCTTTATTAGAATACTTTCCTCTACTTCTTCAGGTGATCCGCCAGGGTAGGGGACGGTAATAGTAAGAACCTCAGAAGGAAATGACGGGAACACTTCTTTTCTAATATTGTCGACGGAAAATAGACCCAACATAAACACCAGGGCCATCAATAAGTTTGCCGCGACGGGGTTGTGGGCCATCCATGCGATGATGCCTCTGTGTTGCATCTCAATGGCCCTCTTGTGGTGTAATGCTTTTAGTGGAGATTCTGACCTTCATGTTCTTTGTCATAATTGGGAGACGAGTAAGGACAATCTTTTCATCGTCATTCAGACCACTGCTTACGATGAGATGGGTGCCATCGAGCCTGATAACCTCAACGGACCGCGTGTGGAGGGTTTCGGATGCATCCACAATGAAAAGCAGGTTATTTTCATGCAGAGCATTCAGGGGGACCCTAAAGACACCTTCATACTGCCGGCCTTTGATAGCCGCATTGACAAAGGTACCTAAGGGGAGTGAGCGAGGGTGTTTTTTATTTGTATTATAGGGGTCTTGAAGGGTTGCTACGGCATACCGTAAACGCGTTGATGGATCGCGATTTTTTTCGACTCGTGAAACTCGAGCAGACCAGGAGCTGGGATGAAGACGGTTTGTGGTAGAGATTGTTACGGCTACACCTAGCCCGTCATCCTGCAGCTTATTAAAATCTTCTTCGGACAATGGTAAGCGTACTTCAGCCTCATCGGTTGAAAGTAATGTCGCCAGGGGTGAGCCGAGAGTAATATACTGCCCAAGCTCTACGGATTTCCCTTCAATGATGCCGTTAAATGCTGCAGTGATATGGGTTCGCTGAAGGTTCTTTGTTGCTAATGCCACTCTGGCATTATTTGCCTCAACGGCCGCTACAGCGCTGGCAAGGTGTGGTTTCCTCATTGTTAACGCTGTGGCGTGTTTTGTGGCTTTTGGATTAAACTTTTGGGCAAGTTTCCAGTCTGCGAGGGCTTGTTTGGAGCGTATTTCTTCCTCCATTAGATTCAATTCGGCGTTACGAAGGTCAGCTTTTGTTACGGCAAGGGCGGCTTGAAAGTCGAGGGCCTCAATACGCAATAGCGCATCATTTTTGGATACCATGACACCATTTTTGAATTTTTCTGATACCCAAGTGATGCGCCCAGATACCTCACTGATAATTTTTGTTTTGCGTGAGGCCTCAATCGTACCTTGGCTATACACGAGGGCTTGGGCCGACTCCCGTTTTACAATTATGACCTCGACCAGAGGGGCAGCAGGCGTAGGGGGGCGCGGTTTAATTTCAGGTTTTGCGGAGATCATTAAGTATGCGGTAGCAACGGCGAGCATCACCATCGCTATGGGGAGTAGTTTTAATAAAATAGATGAGGGTTTATTTGTTGTCATAGCATAATCATTTGTTGGTGTTGATGAGTCGGCGCTTTTACCGCAAGCTCAGCCCTTGCCTACTTACTAGGGCACCTCAGTGACTCCGAGAGCCAATAGAAGGTTTATGCGATTTTGCAACCAATCATTTTTTGTATTGGCTAAGCGGCGTTCAGTATTGATGCGATTTTGATGTGTGCTCAAAAAGGTATTTAGATCAGTCAGCCCCGCACTGTAGTTTCGACTGGCAAGTGCTTGTGTTTCATGGGCAAGGTTGGCAGCAAACTTTGCTGCATCGAGTTGCTGTTTAAGCACGGTGTTTTTTTGAAGGAGCTGATTGACCTCTACGATCGCGCTATGCAGCAATTCACTGTAGGCATAAAGTTCTTTGGATGTCGCTGCTTGGTTCTGCTTGTGCTTGGCCTTGATAGAGCCGGCGTTAAAAACAGGCTGCATCAAATTAAAGGCGATAGCGCTGATGCTCAAGCCGTCTTTGAGGAGGTTGTTTAGGCCCTCGTTTTGTTGGCCGGTGCTTGCGGTGAGGCTTAGTGTGGGTAGCCATGCTTTTTTACTGGAAAGCAATTTCAACTCTTCATTTTTTAAACGTTTCTCTGCGGCAAGGAGGTCAGGGCGCTGCCTAATAATGTCTGCGGGCAGAAAGGCTGGCAGTGCCTTGGCAACTTCCGGTAGGGCCTTATGAGAAGAGGAGGTATGTTGCTGCTCTAGGTATTTGTAATGAGAGTGATTTTCTCCGAGCAGAGTAATGAACCGTGACCGTGCATCGATCGCGGTATCTTTTCTTTGCAATAGGTCGGTTCGAGCAAGGGCTCGTTCAGTGTGAGCTAAGCGCACCTCAAGAAGACTGGCGATACCTGAGTCGAAGCGATTTTCAACAAGTGTTGAAGTTGTGTCGAGGGTATAAACGAAATCTTCTTGGAGCTGAAATAAGTGTTTTTGGGTTTGCCAGTTGAACCAATTTTGAAGTGTGGCCGCAGCGGTTGAAAACCGAGCTGCGTGCCAAGTGAGTGATGCACTCTCTTCACTATGTTTTGCTGCTTGAGCAAGAAGCCCCTTTGTTCCCCATAAATCGACACTCCAGCTTACAGCCCCTTGGAGTGCAAAAATTTTGTTAGATGCGGACTCAACATGTGTATCTTGGCCGCTTAGACTGGCGCTGAGAGATGGCCAAAGCTTGGATTTTGATAGTTGATACTGTGCTTTTTGAGTGTTGAGCTGGGTCTCTATTTGGCGTAAAGCGTAGTTTCCATTCAGCGCAGAGCTAATGAGAGGTTGGTAGTCAAAGTTGGGAAAGTGAGCGCCGAAATAGCTGTCTACAGACGAAGTTCCTTCCATTTCTATGGAAGGGTTTTCATTTAGGCGCGTCTCCCAGGTCTCGGGGGTGCTGAACGGCAAATGCCTCTGCGGTATACTCGATTGCAGCGCGCTGCAGGCGGAAAAAAGGAGAGGAAAAAGCAGGATGAGAAACCTTTTCCCATAATAGAAGGGTGTTGATGTTTCGGAGTCAGTTCGCCGGCTATCAATATGATAGTGCATGTAAAGCGTTATCCTGTATCAGCCACATCAGCAGCACGAGGAAGGGGGGTGCAAATAAGATCACTGCCAACCCAATTAGTTCAGGTATTATAGACGGGATGCGCTGATGATTGATGCCTGTATTTAATTGTATCCGATTGAAAATCACCCGTTTTAGCAAACCCTATGAGTGGTACTGTATGAGTTCTACCCTGAAATTTGCAATTGCATTTTTGTTGGTTGTTTTTTCAATATTATTATTACGCTTTGATTTTAACGACCAGTCAACGGTGACCGCCTATACCCCAGAGG
>JAHRVS010000377.1 GCA_019090565.1 Gammaproteobacteria bacterium | reverse complement strand
ATTACACCAACTTAGTGGGAATGCGCAGCCCTTCGTTTGTATTGATGTTTATGCCAATTGAGCCTGCCTATATTGAAGCGCTAAAAAGCAATAAAAACCTGTTTAACTACGGGTATGACAAGGGCATTGTTCTGGTATCCCATACCACTCTGATTCCTATTCTTCGTACGGTGGCAAACTTATGGATGATGGAGCGCAGTAATGCAGAGGCCCGAGAAATCAGCGAAAAGGCGGGGGATATCTATAACCAGGTATGCCTCGTGGCCGAGCGGCTGCAAAAGCTTGGCGGTACCTTAGGCACCGTGAGTAATCACTATAATGCAACGGTTAAAGCATTGGTGGGTCAGCAGGGCTTGCACGGTAAAGTGGAGCGTTTCGATCAACTATCTAGCAAGGTAATCAAGACCATGCCAACTTTGGATCCGGTCCATATTGACTTTGAAACTGAACGGCTTGTGCTGGCGGCAGAACCAATTAGTGAAGACTCTGATAGGGATGAAGGGGTAACAGCTAGTGATTCCGCTGAGCAAGCGCTTCCCAGTAAATCGGAGTGAGTCGAAAATTTAGCATAGAGAAAGGCGATAGGCTTTACTGCTAAGGGTTATTCCCTTACTCTTCGCCGGATACAACATTTTGGATGCGATAAACCGCCAATTTAATAAGAGAGTTTTCATGTCAGATAAATTTAGTACAGTAGAGCAGCGTGTTAGTTATGGTATCGGCCAGCAAATGGGCGGTCAGCTTAAAGAAGCGCCATTCGAGGGTTTTGAGATAGATGCAGTACTGGAGGGCATTACTGATGCGCTCAAAGGGCAGCAAAGCCAGGTAGAAGAGGCATTATTAGAAGCAGCATTCCAAGAAATCAACGCAAAGATGAAAGAAGCCGAAGCCCAAAATGCGGGAACGGCAGCGGCAGAAGGCGAGGCATTTCTAGTTGAAAACGCCACGCGCGAAGAAATTATTGTTACCGAATCAGGGATGCAATATGAAATCATTACCGCCGGTGACGGTGAGCGGCCTAGCGCGACATCAAAGGTGCGAACCCATTACCATGGCACTTTGGTAGATGGTACCGTATTTGATAGTTCATATGATCGCGGCGAACCGGCTGAGTTCCCTGTTGATGGTGTTATCGCTGGTTGGACAGAAGCATTGCAAATGATGCCTACGGGTTCAAAGTGGCGTTTGTACTTGCCTTACCAGCTTGCATACGGCGAGCGCGGAGCAGGCGGCGCGATTGGCCCCTACGCAGCATTGGTCTTCGATGTTGAGCTACTTGAAATTCTTGCTTAAAATACCCCCTTTGCTCTCGGCTCTATAGCGCTGTTTGGAGGCGCTTTGGGCTTGGGGCATAAGTGCGTTGCGTACTTTCGGCGAGCAAAGCCCTTGGTGATTTTTACAGGGCATGTTTGGAATTGAGGTTCTAGGCTTTTGATTTTAGAGCAGATATTCTTTCAATTGCGTTTGCAAATGACTGGCTAATCTCCCCCGTTTTATTGGCCTGCGCATCGACATAGTCTCGCATCATTGTTAATAATTTTTCTAGGTGAAATCGAACCTCATCTAACATTAGAGATACATCTTCTATTTCTCTGAAATCAGATATAGACCCTTTTGCTTTTGCTTGTTTTAAAAAGTTGGAATAGTTTTCGCCTAAAATCCCAGAGCCGGTGATGGTTACCACAACGTTTAAATATACGTTTTGAATGGCATGAATCTTTCGGTTTTTATGGGTGAATCCAATAGTGATAATACTATCATCTATCATGTTGATCCATGATGCATAGAGGGATATGTTGGCGAGTTGGCGATCGATATATTTTGGCATCTCTTTGTTTTTAACTATCCCTTGCGAGCTTAGTTTGGACCTTTTTAAGGTAAGCATTAGTGCTTCATAGGCTTGGTAGCAGTGTGCTCGTTGGTTCATCTGTAATATTGGGATTAGATCTCTTAGGTTGCGCTTGTTTTTTCGAAGCCTTTCTAAAACAGCAACAGTGCTATCAGCGAGGGCAACAATATTCCCGGCGATGGATATATCCGGTAAAAACTTACCAGCAGGATAACCCGTTCCATCGCTGCGTTCATGATGCTCGGCAATGGCAATGCCTACCTCTTTTGGAAGTGAGGGAATAGCATCTAGAATATTTTTTCCTATGATTGGGTGTGCTTGGATTTGACGCCATTCTTCAGGCGTTAAGGTCTCCCTTTTGTTGAGCACTTTTTCATCAATATGCAACATCCCTATATCGTGGGTAAGTGCAGCGATGAAGATGGGTTCTACCTCATGCTTTTCTAGGCCAAGTTGCTTGGTGACTAAAATCGCGAACCAAGAACTGAGAATAGATTGCGTGTAGACCCTGTTCATCTGAAGAGAAAGCACGGTCATTTTTTGGCGTAGGGTGGGATACACTTGGTAATACTGGCAAAGGCTTTTTAATGGGGCTGCCAGCTCAAACTTCTCATGCATTTGAGTGATAGTCTTATTGTCAGTGATTAATTTACAAAAATCTTGGTGTAGCAGTGCGCTATTAAGGTCGCCCTCAATCGCGACGGAAGACTCGATGGGCTTGGTGAGCTTAAAGTTAACAATGCGTTTGGTGGTTTCTTTGTCAATTTCTGTGCCGGCTTTAACAAGAATGGCACCCTGTTCATTGTAAATATCCTCGGTTGCAATGACCGTTTTCACCTCATTTACCTTGGATAAATGTTTCGCATAGGGGGCCACCTCTTGGGGGTCACGCTCTTTTGATTTTGTCATTTAGAGGCTTTCCTCCGCGGGCTTTTATAGGCTGAATACATTGAATAGGTCCCGTGTAGCAATTGCAAACAATATGTAAGCGTGTAGTTGACTATAGTGGCATGGGTAGTGATGGGTAGCACCGCTAAGTGATTATATAAATAAGTATATGCTGGCAAAGGGCTTTATAGCTTTTTTCTTTTAGTTTGTTGGTATTGAGGGGCTCTGGCCCAATAGCTGGGTACATCGCTCCGATCACTGATGTAGAATGTCTCATACTTTATGAAATAGCGAACCTGTCTAATTCGCACAATTGGGTCGGCAGTGGCTTGTTTTGCTTCTTGGGCCTGTAGGGCTAAGCAGTGAGCCCTATCGTCGCACTGGCAGGTGAGACGCAGAGCCAGTGGTATAAAAGGATATATAGCAAATGGTTGAATTAGTGTCATTGAAAAGCCGTCGCGCAGCCCAGGCATTATGCGATTACTTAACGTTAAACCGCATTCCGAATGAGCTTTGGGAGCAGGCCGGTGAGTACCATATAGGGATTGTTAATGACGCCGATCTCGACCAAGCGGCAGGGCTCACCAATGACTTCTTGAACGAGCCCCAGCAGAAAAAATTTCTAGAAGCCTCCTGGCTGGTCAATGATTGCGCATCCGTTCAGGGTTCTACAGAGAGAGTAGAATTAAACCTGCCCTCACTGTCAGATATAAAGCCCCTGTGGGTGACCTATTTCGTTATATTTATCTGTTTAATGGTTTATTTGGCTGGGCGGTCCGGTCTGGCGCCATCTTTATACTCATTGTTGTCTTTTCCTGCTACGCCGGAAACGGTGGGCCTGGTCGAGCTGCTTAGGTTTGTTAGCCCAGTGTTCCTCCACTTCTCTGTATTGCATATTGTCTTTAATTTACTTTGGTGGTGGCAGTTTGGCGGAACGATAGAAATGCATCAGGGTTGGCTACGCTTAGCTTTAGTACTAATAATGACCGCGCTATTCTCTAATTTCGCGCAGGCATATATGACGGGGCCAAACTTTGGGGGCTTGTCGGGGGTCGTGTACGGTTTGCTTGGTTACCTATTTGTTTACCGGAAAATTAGTCGTAAATCGCTATTGCAATTGCAATCACAAATCGTCATCT
>JAHRVS010000376.1 GCA_019090565.1 Gammaproteobacteria bacterium | reverse complement strand
TTCTGATGATGCCAACTATGGATTTTCCACCCCCCTCGCCACAGGGCATAAATTTAACGGCTGGGCTGATCAATTTCTTGGTACGCCAGCACAAGGGCTAGTAGACCTCTCCGTAACCCTAACTGGAAAAATTGCGGGCGGAAAATGGTTAGTCGCTTACCACGACTTCGCAGCGGACGAATCCACAGCAACCATTGACGACCTTGGTAGCGAATTAGACCTGCTATATGCGAAAAAATTCTCCAAGCACTACAATGCCGGTATTAAATACGCTGCCTACTCGGCAGGCGACACCAAAGTGGATACCGATAAGCTGTGGGCTTGGGTTGGTCTTGCCTTCTAATGCCATAACCTGGGGAGCAAAATCTGCTTCCCAGGTTGTTTTTTATCCTTTTTGGATTCAAGTAATAGATGCATAACTGGAATATGCTAGAAAAGAAATTAACAGTCTTCAAGGGCATCCACCCTTTATAACAAAAAAATCATCCCGGCCCTCAGTGTCATTAGTAGCAATTGAATGGTGATTTATAAAAGCCTTAGAAAATGAGACAGCAATTCCAATCAACAGGCCTAATTAACAAAAAATAGGTCTATAAAAACAAGACAGTAAGCACGCTCGCCACACAAATTCAAATTATTCAGCCATACAGCTTCACTGAGGCTGACTTCCCTTTCAACCGTTCAATGGGTGGCAAGTTACCAGCTTGTTTTTCTCGGCGTTGATTTTGAGCCTTCTGGTATCACTCAAAAGAAGTGACCGGCCCTGCTACATCAAAGAAATGGCGCTGAAAGCGAGTAACCGATTCAATCTGGCTTTCTTCATCAATGCCTAAGCGCTTTAATATGGGGGCTTGCGATTCATCAATAGCGCCACGCTTATCCGCTCTCAGCGCCCTACTCGTCCAATCTACCAGCTCAAAATAATCCTGCCGTGTGTAGGGAATACCTTCCGATAGCGGTGTGTGGCTACTTCCATCGAGAATTTTTAAACTGGCCTGCTGACAAGGCTCATCGTCCACGTTGTAGGTGTTTTTGTGATGCTGATTGTTCTTTTGATACTGCTTAATGAGGCGTTTTTGCTTTACGCTGGGTGTGTTTTTTTCTATCGCTTGATCGTAGAGGCGCTCCTGAATGGAGGTAAAATCGGATTCTTCTGGCGTCGCGGCCATTTTGTCCCGTATCGGATTGAGAGCAACGTAAGCCATGCACGATAACAATGCCTTTTCATCCAGTAACGCTTGGCTTTTAAAGCGCCCTTCCCTGAAACGCCTTATATAGTATAGAACGAATGGGAAAAACCATTAAAACGTCCGAGCCCGCCGTTTTTCCTACTTTCTATGTGTCCATGATGGCTTTTCTAGTCTATACATCATTATGGAATCCTCTACCACTCAACATACATCCAAATATGTATTTCAAACAGGTTGGCAATATATTGCTACGTCGGCCTCAGCGTCACGGGTGCTTGAATCGGCTCAGAAACTCACCCACTGCTGGGCCTCCTTGCTGTCACATGAAAATCACTGGTTCTAGAGGTGCGCTTCAACATACGGCCTGCAGCTTTTGCCAGTTATTAGAAGTTCAAATGCAATCTGGCTGTTAAGCGGATACTGGGATTATATTTGAGCCTCTAGTGGGGGGTAGATATCACGTTGAATGATTTTCAAGGAAGATCTTATTAGACAAAGGAAGGAACTATGACAATCAGGACTGTAAAAGGGCAGGTACTAAGGGTAATGGATAAATCGCCACTGCGCGACACTCTAATTCAGGTATGGGACAGAGACTTTGGCCTGGATGACCTCCTCGGCAACGGCCTCACTACTGACGATGGCCATTTCAGTATCGATTACAACACAGAGGATGCAGGAGATACCCCTGATTTAAGCGTTAAGGTTCTTCGCCTCAATGCGGCAGGAGAACGCGAAGTCGTAGAGCAAATAGACGGGCCAAAAAATATTAATGCAGACTACGACTTTGGCATAATTGAGGTTTCAGGCTGGGAGTATGACTCCGCATACGCTGTACCACTGGTGCTATCAGATGGAAAAGGATTAACATCATCCCCCCAGAATTTTGAACTTCCCCAATCGGCAAAAATATTACTTAAAGGCGGATTACTGGGCATCAAAAGAAAGGCTGCGGAGCTTCAAAGCTCCATTGCCCACGTACAAGAACTTTTTGAAAAATCGAAAACACAACTTATGGAGGAGGCAAACAAAGGATCATCCCGGTCTGATGAATTCCTAGTTCAATCTATGCTGAATGGTTTCAACCCAGCACTCTTAAGTTTCAACGAAACAGATCAAACCTATCATGTACGGTATAACATTAACCAATACGAGGTGGACAATACACACCAATCACCCAGCGTGCATTTGACTCTCGAGAAGGATGCAAATGAAAATTTAACTCCAAGAAGCATCACTTATCAAGTCCGATACAAGGGCGCCAACCCCGCCGCATTTAACCCCGAAGTGACTGTAACCCCCAATGATGATCCAGCCAGCTGGGAAAAAGCCAAGCAGTACTATCGAATTGCTGAGTTTATTGATGGGCAGGTAAAAGGACACCTAGGTCGAAGTCATTTAAACACCGGTCAATATGCCGTCGCGCTATATCGAAACATACAAAAAAGTCCCATTCTTCAACTTCTACACCCTCACCTAAAGAGTGTGTCAGCGATTAACACCTTCGGCAAAGAGGTTATTTTTGGTTCCACTGGGGTACTAGCAGCGACTTCACCACTAACGGTTGACGCATTAGTAGCCTGCATGCGTGATGACCTTGGTGCTTGTGACTGGAAAGACTGGGAACCGAGAAGCCCCGTGACCAAACAACACAGCTATGCGCGAATACAAAAGCTATACTGGGATGTGGTCAGTGAACACGTTGCGTCATTTTTTGATGTAAATATTGACAAAATCATCAAGGACTGGAAAGAAATCTATTACTTTTCACAAGATTTGACGACACATAGCGCTCCTTGCTGCGCAAGCCCCACCTATAAGGGAGAAGTTTGGGCTGACAATAATGAAATCAGCCGCCCACTTGCTGGCCAAGAAAAAAGCATTAGCCTTATCACCGACGTCATTAACAATCCCAGCGAGCAAGACATAGAGCAGCTAAAACAAGCTTGCTGCTATGCAATCTATCACGCAACAATATGGCATGACTGGCGCAATGACAACCAACAAAACTATGGTGGCGAAATAAACTATGCACGGCTTGCGATTGACTACACAGTGGATGAAGCAGCCTTTCACCTATATATTGTTAACCTACTCGTCGATGTAAAATACGGTTACTTATCAAAAAATGAGGATGAAGATATTCCTCGTAACTTTATACATTTATTAAAAAAATCATTGCCAGAGTTTGAAAAGGAAGGCTATGATTTACGAGATTTGAGATCACGAATCAACATTTAAGGGGCGCTCTAATCCTACCATTGACAGTGAGTTGACTCGCGCCAACCGCAGGTTCAACTTATCTATTAAAAATAGCCCGTTTATTTAAGGCAAAAAAATTATTGGCCTTCAGTATTCCATGGCTTTTAGCGGCTTTGAGTTTTGAACAGCTGAATGAACAGTTTGCTTATAACGGGCCAATTTTTGGGGCATTCCTAACTACATTTTCACCCGATAACTGTGTCACAGCTTAAGTCTATTACAAATCTGGCATCCAGACCATCGCGTGTATAAGCGGCGCGCTATCACCTAAGGGACAGCAATGAACTTAAAGCTTTTAGTTTCCACAGCGATTTTAAGCAGGATTTTTGCGATCTTTGGCCTATTGAACCACGGCCGAGCCACGCACTTATGGGGAGTGGCTGCAGCAGGCACTTTTAAAGTATCAGATTCGGCTGACCTCCCTGCTCATGATTTTTTTAAAAAAGGAAATGAATACCCTATACAGCTACGCCATGCCAACGTTTCATTTGAAGACGATGCTTGCAAAGGGGTACGCAGTGGTTCACTAAAATTTTCGCATCAGTCAGATGATAGCCCCTTGGACTTATTAATGAATACGGGTGAGGGCAACGGATTTTGGAACATAAAAACGTTTATTTCCTTTACCTGGGCAAGAATTCGTGGCGAGAAAGGCTTCAAGAGTTATTGTGACAAGTACCCTGAGGCTTGCCAAGTAGCTCGGGGGTCTGTGCGCAGAGCACCCGATTCTTTCAGCCAACTGCGCTATTACAGCAAGATCCCTTTTCACTTTCATACCCAAGACGGAAAAATTTTACTGGTCAAATTTAAACTCGGACCCTACGAAAAAGTACCCGACTCAGGACTTGTCACAGGAGATGACTACATTAATGTTTGGCAGCAACAACGCTTGCCAGAAGAAACCCGCGACATGGATTATCTACGTAAAGAATTTCTTAGCAGAATATCCGAAAAAGAAATTAAATACCGTCTATCAATGCAATTGCATACCCCAATTTCAGGAGAGTCTGAGGAAATTTATAACGCTGCACAAGCTTGGGATGAAAACACACACCCTTGGATTGAGCTTGGCGTTGCCACTTTCTCCAAATCATTGAGCACGACACAAGCAGAGTTGCTCCAGTTTCAGGTTAACAATATGCCAGATTCCATCTCAGTTATTCCGGCTAAATCAATGTCTGACTATAATTCTATCGGCTATGCTCGCTCTAAGGTGTACAAATACGCACAAAACTGGCGCCTTAAATTTTACAAATACCGGCACCGAGTAGGGCCCATAGCCTCAACGAAAAGTGATTAAAGATGAAATCCATCATTTATAATAAAAATACAACCCAACCCTCTGTGACAACATCAGTAATTGAATGGTAGCCTATAAAAAGCCATCGACAATGAGGCGGTTATTCGAATCAGCAGCGTCGATTAACGAAAAGTAGATCTATAAAAGCAAGAATGCTCTCCATCCCTATTAAACTCATTCAGCCATACAGCCATACAGCCATACAGCCATACAGCTTCAGCGAAGCTGATTTCCCCTTTAACCGCTCAATAGGTGACAAACACCCTATTTGTTTTTCTCGAGGTTGATTTTGAGCCTTCTGGTATCGTTCTAACGAAGTGACCGACCCTGCCATATCAAAGAAATGCTGCTGGGAGCGAATAACCGATTCAATCCAGCTTTCTTCATCAATGCCTAACCGTTTTAATATGGGGGCTTGCGATTCATCAATAGCGCCGCGTTTATCGGCTCTCAGCACCCTACCCGTCCAATATACCAACTCAAAATAATTCTGCCGTGTGTAGGGAGCACCTTCCGATAGCGGAGTGTGGCCACTTCCATCGAGAACTTTCAAACTGGCCTGCTGACAAGGCTCATCGCCCATAGCGGGGGTATTTTGGTGGTTTTGATTGTGCTTTTTATACAGCTTAATGAGGCGCTTCTGCTTTACACTGGGTTTGTTTGTGTCTATCGCTTGGTCATAGAGACGCTCCTGAATGAAGGTGAAATCCGACTCTTCAGACGTTACGGCCATTTTGGCCCGTATCGGATTGAGATCAACGTAAGCCACGCACGATAACAAGGCTTTTTCATCCAGTAACGCCTAGCTTTTAAAGCGCCCTTCCCAAAAGCGCCCTGTGCAGCTCTCTTCTTTAGTGTGCTTGCAGGAAATAAGCTACCCCAGCGCTCCATAACCTCGTCATCTGACCAGCAATTCAGTTCATCCTGATTCACAAACAAAACCAAATGGCAATGATTAGACATTACCGCATATGCGCACACATCAATCGAAAATACCGATACGAGGAATTTTATCCGCTCGACCAGCCATATTTTACGGTGATCAAAATTTTGCCCGCTCTGGTAATCCTCTCCATATAAATACGCACGCCGTAGAGCCTGCCCCGCGAAGTGCTTGTTTTAGTAGCTATTTACTTTAGTAAGCTTTTTTTGACCTCTTGCTACACACTTCTAGTTATTAGAATGCACATCTTTAGCAGGCTTGCGAATGACAGCCCTTTTTTCGGTCTATTTTAAATAAGGCACTACGCTCGGCAGACACTTCTAACACAAACTTGTCTTTCCTAAACACTATAAAAATAAGTAGAAAAAAATATTATAGTTTCCTAATCGATTCGCAAAGCGGACAAGGAGTCTTCTTTAAAAATTAACAATAAAAAATGGAAATTTAGATATGCGAATAATAAAAAGATCGTATTATCGTCATTTGTTTACCGCCCTTTTCCTCCAAGCCGTACTCATTTCATCCGCAACCGCAGAGTTTCCTCTGATGCCTGATGATGAATACCAGAGTCTGCTAAATGAGTTCAGACTAAAACCAACCTTGCTTGCCGATAATGACGGATTAATAAGCAGGCTATCACCCGATCAAATTA
>JAHRVS010000375.1 GCA_019090565.1 Gammaproteobacteria bacterium | reverse complement strand
CTGCGGGTGAGGCTGCGCCTATTGGTTTGCCTTCTGGGGTGGTTATTTCCACCGGCCTGGTGAGTGATGCCCAAGCGGCGGGCGATTTAGGCAGTAAAAAAGGCACAGATATACCGGGGGCAGATGAATTCTTAGGTGTTAACCCCCTTATTGGTGAGGGCGACTCGAACAGAGAAAGCAGCGTGTTCAATAAGGATATGGTGTTACTTGAATTTGACCTGATTCCGGCCAATGGTGATTTGCGCGTTGATTTCGTTTTTGCTTCTGAGGAGTATGAAAAACTGTCGCAAGAGCCTGATCGTACGTGTGGCACAGGTGGTTTTGTAAACGATCGCTTTGGTATTTTTGTAGGGCGCAGCAACCTCGCAGACGCGAATGATTACTCTACAGAGCAGAACCTAGCAGTGTGGTCTGAGGGTGATATTATTGATACAAAAAGCTTACATAGGGCCGAAAATTTTTGTGGGGCGGACAATCCTTGGGCCTATGTCTCTAATCACCCTGTGGGGTTGACCAACTATAAAACCAGCTTTGATGGTTTTTCGGTTCCACTTGCTGGGCAAGTTTCTGTTGACGCTGGCAGTTCTTATCGGGTGAGAATCGCCATTGCTGATGTGGGTGACAGTATTTACGACAGCGCCGTGTTTATCCGCTATTTTTCTAGCCCTGGAAGCCCGGAGGCCCCAGAAGTTTCTTATCCCTTTGGGCAGGGGAAATTAAGCACCAACACCCCAGACGGTAGCATTGTGGCATCTATTACTGACCCCAGCGGCCCCATTGAAGGGGTTGAAGTTACTACGGGGCCTATTAGTGGTACTGAGTTAATGCTGGAGGGTGGTAATCTTCATGTTTCCGGTGCCCACAGCGAGGGAGACAAAACCTTTCAAGTGGCTGTCTATGACTACATCAGTTGGCACCCTTGTGACGGAACTTCAACGTTTAACCCTTGTGATTACAATACCAATGGGTATTTGAATGACGCGAGTCGAAGCCCCGAAATCAGCGAGGTCGCATTAAGCTTCTCAAATATGGCGGCGGCAGAGACAAGGGTGACTGCGAATAAGGCCGAGGCAAGCATCTCGGATACAATCATCGTCACCGTTCGACTGCGTGATGCGGATTCGAATGCCTTGGTGTCAGGTGGTGATAGCGTCGTGGCTACCAGTTCTCTTGGAACCATAAATGGGGAGACGGGTGTTGCTCAAGGGTTTGACCAGGGTGATGGCACCTACCAGTTCACACTTGCCAGCAGCGAGGCCGGTGAGACGAAAGTATTGGTGGTCGTTGATGGTGATATTCAGACACCGATTATGCTAACGGTGCGCTTCACCATGATTGCCGATGCAGACGGAGACACGATTCCTGACAGTGTGGAATGTACTTTTTTTGGCTTGCAGCTTTGTGGGGTTGGCGCCAATACTGACATTGATATAGGTATCGATATCAACAGCGTGATTGATTCGGACCGTGATGGCCTGCCTGATTACATGGACCCTGATTCTGACAACGATGGATTACCCGACCGGTTAGAAGCAGGGGATGATCCCTTTCATCCCGTTGATTCGGATGGTGATGGCGGCGAAGACTTCCGTGATGAAGATAGCGATAATGATGGCTGGAGCGATACTCAGGAGTGCCCGAACCCCACAAACTGTGCTGACTTGGATGGCAATGGTATTCCTGATTACCGAGATCGTGCTAGGGACGTGGGTGATGGAGAAAGTCTTGGGGTGATTAAAACCCAAACATCAGGCTCTGGTGGCTTAGGCGGGATCAGTGTTGGGGTGCTGTTTTTAATGCTTGGGATACGCTTGCGACGCAAAGCCGGTTTTTTTTTCTTCGGGCTGCCGCTTCTAGTTGGCGTTAATGCCCAAGAGGCATCTGCCCAAAGTGGGGCGTTTTATACGGGGTTTAATCTTGGTGTCTCAAGTTTAGACCCAGACACAAGCGGGGCCCCCTCACTGGCGACTGACGACAATCAAGATGTTGTGGTTAAGCTGAACTTTGGGTATGACATCAGCGAGCATTTTTCCGTCGATGCATTTTGGGTGGACCTTGGCGAAGCAACATTCCTTCCAGTGGGTAGGCTTTCTTATGAAGCGGTTGGGCTTGGCCTAACGGCACACTTGTCACTGTTCGAAGAGTCACGTACATACGGTAGTGGCTCGGTGTATATGAAAAGTGGTGTAGTAAGTTTGTTAAATTCATCCACTGAGCTTGAGTTTGAAAACAACAATTCGGTTTCCCTTTATTATGGCCTAGGTACGGAGTACTGGTTGAGTGACCATTGGAGTATTCACCTAGAAATAACCACTTACGATCAGGATGCAATGGAGGTGTCTGCCGGTGTTGCCTATCGATTTTCTTCCGCGAAAGTGCGTGCTGTGGCAGATGGAAAGCCTAAGCGGCATTTTGCCGATCGGCTTGTTAAGGTTCTGTCTAACCCTGCCAAAACGGTAGAGTCTATTAAGCAAGGCGTGCAGGACGTACAGTCAAAAATCACTCATGGCGATAGCCCAGCTGCGAGAAAGCCTGAACCGGTGGTTGTAGATAGCCTCGCGCCGATTATGATGGGTACGCCGGAGCCTGTCATTGTAAAACCGATTGAAGACGCTCCTCACCCAACCCTTCTTCACTCAGGCCCTGGCGCCCCCCCCTCGGCAGGGACTAATAACATTCCGGCCACAGTGCCAGAGGCGCCTGTAAAGGTGACAGCGAGCGATGAGGATGGAGACGGTGTTCTTGATCGCAATGACCAGTGCCCTTACACCCCGAAAGAGGTTCAAGTCGGGGCGGATGGCTGTGCAGAATACAAAGGTATTTGGCGTGAGATAAATTAACGAATCATTAGCAGGGCTCTTTTAGGGAGCCGCTAGCTAAAGGGGCTCTCTTGCTTTGCTTGAGTGATGTCCTTGCCTATTATAAAAAACACCATGGAAGACTTATGAGTAACGACTCGCTTTATCATAAAGATGGGGAATATTTTGTCCCCACTGATCGAACTAATTCGCCTTGGAGCCCAACTCTCTTACACGGTGGGGCTATTTCCGGTTTGCTGTCCTATGGCCTTGAGCAACATGCCCCCGATGATGGTAAGCGCTTTATTCGTGTGACAAACGATTTATTTCGACCAGCACCGAAAGTGCCGGTAAAGCTTGAAACCAACTTTATTCGAGAAGGAGGGCGAATCAGTGTGGTGGAGTGCAAGTTGATTGCAGAGGGCAAGGAAGTTGCCAGAGCCGTTGGCTTGAAAGCGAAGGTGCAGGATATAGAGCTGCCAGAGGCGGCGCTTTGTAAAACAGAAATGCCACCAAACCCTGACAATATTCCCGTGACGGGTTTTTTGGGTGATAAGGCCGACGCAGACACGTATGTGCCCGGGTTGAATTATGCGGTGGATGTGAAGCTTATCAGTGGTTTCGACTTTAAGGGTGAAGGAAAAGCCTGGTTGCGCATTAGGTCTCAACTGATTGATGGTGAGGAAAACACCCCCTTTACTTACTTGGGGATGCTGTCAGATTTTGGGAATGGGCTAGGGCAAACCTATATAGGTGGGAACAACGCGTGTATCAATGCTGATATTTCTAACAGCATTTATCGATACCCTGTTAGTGAGTGGGTTTGCTTAGAATCTAAAACACAAGTTCAGCCGCAGGGTTTTGGTACAACGGAAACTCTTTTTGTGGACAGCGAAGGGGCAGTAGGGCGTGTCACGCAATCCCTCATTGTGAAACCCTTTGGTTTTTAGATCCCTTTTGCGTGAAAGACGATTTAAGGACATATCTAAAAATTTACTTGACGAATTAAATAAATCCCTGCAATACTCATAGAATGATTAATTCAATGTGTCTGACAAATTCAATGCAACAAATGCGGCTATTCAAACCCATGTGCGTCTTTGCGTATGTGATTTGGCGTGCGCGCTTGCTGCGGTTATTTGGATGATGAAGTAAAAAGTTATTCATAAAAAAAGCCGCAGTGTTTCAAAACCTGCGGCTTTTTTTATGTCTGCAGT
>JAHRVS010000374.1 GCA_019090565.1 Gammaproteobacteria bacterium | reverse complement strand
TTAATTCTTGAATACGGCAATGTGCCTTGATTTTCGCCTGAAGAATTAACTCATTGAAAGGTTTAGTAAGAAAGTCATCGCCGCCACTGGCCAAGCACTTGGCGAGGGCGTCATCATCGCTAATGGCAGTGAGAAAAATTATCGGGACGTACCTGCCCGTAGACAGGGCTTTTATTTTCTGGGCGGCTTCATAGCCATCCATCACTGGCATAATGACATCCAGTAACACTAGGTCGGGCCGTTCACGCTCAAATAGCTCGACGGCCTGTTTGCCATCACTCGCTTCAATGGTTTCGTGGCCTTCTTCCTCCAGCATCCAGTGAAGCAGTTTTCGATTCACCTTCATGTCATCAACAAGTAGTACGCGCATCTAAATCTCTATTTATATCCAAAAGTGACAGGCATGCAGCCAGTTAATCGATTAGAAATTTTTTATCAAAACGAGAAATATCGAGAATTTTTTTAACCTGTGGCCTGCAGTTGACGATACGAATATTCCCATCTCCGACACCGAGATGTTTTTTCATATTCAATAGCATTCCTAGCGCGGAGCTGTCCATGTATTCGGCTTCTCTCATGTCCACCGTCACTTCTGCTGAGGCGGCGTTAATATCCATATAAGCGGAACGAAACTCCTGTACAACGTTGAAATCAAACTGCCCAGCAATCGCAATGGTCACATTTTTGCCGTCATTGGTGGTTTCTGAACTAATAGGCATTTATCTCTCCCTGTTATTTATACAACGAGCGGGTCATCCATAACGGCCATTATAAAGTTGGCTCATTATAAATTAAACGCGCTTACAAATAAGAGACTAGTCGGGGAAGAGCGAGTGTTCCACCCAAGAGCAAAAAATACTCACAATATACGAACAAGATTGACATGCACCCTCGGTATAAGCAGACAATTAGCTGCTTATCAAGGATTACGCTTGCGTGGTTCCCCAGCAAGCTCTATTTGAATTTATATACATTTAACCCTAAATCTGGGCAACGTTTAAAGCGCTTGTAGCTCCACTGATACTGCTCGGGAGCATCTCGAACGCAAGCTTCTACTGTTGCATTCAAGCCTTCTACAGACGTCTGGGTGTCATCGCTGTAGATACGCGCATCTGCATCAAGGTATACCACTTCAAACCCTGCGTGTAACGGGAGGCGTTTGCCATAAACAGCCACAACCCTCGCGCCGGTTTTTTTCGCCAATCGCGACACCAGTGTCATGGAGACTGCAGGCACCCCGAAGAAAGGCGCCACCGCCCCTCCCTCTGTCCCAGGCACCTGATCTGGTAGTATATAAACCACCCCCTTTTCTTTAAGGTGTTTGTACACCATTTTGATGCCAGAAGCATTTGCCGGCGCTAGTTGCCCACCGCCTATTTCTCTACTTTGTCGCAAGATGGCATCAAATCCAGGTAATTTTGGCGGGCTATAAATCATAACACCTGGGTAGCGCTGCGATGTATAACAATTTAACCATTCCCAGTTACCGAGGTGTGGCGCGATAACAATAACGCCCCGCCCCGCGTCTGCCGCCGCATCCATCACAGCTTGACTCCTGACCATTGCAACCAACCGCAAGTTTTGTTCCGCTGTTCTGAACCATGCCGCGCCGGTTTCCATCATTAATTGGCCGGTATGAATCATTGTCTGCACAGTTAAATGCCGCCTTGCTTTAGCGGTCAGCTCAGGAAAACACAGCTCAATATTTTTTTGGGTAACCTGGGTTATTTCGGCCGGGAATTGTGCGACAACCCACCCCAAACTTCCTCCTATACGCTGAACTGTCGAAAGAGGGAGTTTCGAGGTAAGCTTAAGAGAAGCAAGGTATATTGCGACTTTGATTTTGTTTGTATCCAACAGAACTCCGTTCTATTTCATCGCTTTGAAAAATAATGCCTTAATTAGCTGCTGTGTCATGTTTCTGTACAGGCTCTGGTGTTTGCAATCTATTGGCATTTACTGGTTTAAGTCGTACCGGCTTGAGTTCTACAGGCTCGACTCCAGGGATTTCAACAACCTATTAAGCGCACACTTTCTCTCAAAGAAGCCACTATTTCAAATGGTTTCTAATTAAAATTAGAGCATAAATTTAGGAGGCCTTTAAAAATAGTGATTTTTTCGTAACAGCGAGGCGGCCCGATACGAAGAGCCACAGGGTATAGGCGGCTATGAGAGTTCGAGTACAGCACTGACACCGAGAAAAAAGGGCATCTCTAGGGATGCCCTTTAACTAAAGTTCGCTCGCAGCCTCCTTTTTAACGCTATCATTGAAGAGGGCGGCTATTGAGTTTTCGAAACAAAACCCCTTTGTACACACCCGAACTTTGGTCTTAAGGTTCGCCGACGAATGCTCTCATAAGTGAGAGATTAAGCGCGAAAGCTCCAACCATCGTTTATATGTAATTTTTCGTGAATCACCTATATTAAAATCGGCTGGTTATTGAATGCATAGTACAACATATTTAATCAACGGTATTAACAATGTCGGATTGACATTGGTTCTTTCTCACGGCTTAAACTCGTCCGTAAACAGCCCCTTTTTAGAGAAAGTGACCGACGGTCTCTCGGCCCATGGTTTTAAAGTAATTCGTTTTGAGTTTCCTTTCATGGTAGAGGGGCGTTTAAATAACGAGCCCGTCTATGTCGAAAGCACCCAATCCCTTGAATCCTACTGGGAAAAAGTCGTAAAAGAGTTAGGGAACCCCGAAAAACTAGTCATTGGAGGTAAATCCATTGCTGCGTTTGCCGCAACCCGCGTCGCAGATAGGCTCGGCGTGCGCGGTGTGCTAGGTATGGGGTTTCCCTTTGTTTCGCCAGATCCAGACCTGGTTCTTCATTTCGAGCACTTGAAGTCAATGCAAACGCCCACCATGATCATCCAGGGCTGTGATGACCCTCTCGGCCCTTCTAGCCAGGTGGACGACTCGGTTTTTTCCCACACCACGACCCTTCACTGGCTGGAAAACTCCGGGCACAATTTCATTCCCAGCCCGGGCTCCAAGCGCTCCCATGATGAAAATATTTTGGATACAATGGAGTGGATCGCAGAATTTCTTGATTTTTTAGAACAATAAAGTCCCAACAATAGCCGTAGATAGCCTCTTCCTAGCGCTGACCTGCCATGCCTCCCACACACTGCGATGCAGTACGCATTCACACAACAATATTGACTTGCGCTCCCTTGAGCTGCACATCAGTCGATGGGCTGGTATGCGACACAGCAGCTAAAACAGCCTCCATATAGGAATCTTGTTTATCCAGCGCGCTCAGCAAGGCGCTTAGGTCTTTATCGCTATAGTACTGGTCTATTAACGATTGCCGCGATGACAGCAGATTGTCTACCGAGCTTTGAAGCTGACCCGCTCTGGCTTGTTTGCGAATCACGCTATTAAAAGCACCAGTAGAGGCTCCGTCACTCCCTAATTCTTGTCCCGTGCTTTGAGTCAATGCAGAGGGTGATTCTTTGGTATCTACTCCCTGCTTCCGTATATTGATATCACGCTCAACTATTGGTCTCGCAGGCTTTTCTTTAGCAGGTCGATTTTTAGCGTCATCAAGCCCACCTCCGGCAAGTTTATCAAGCCGGTCTTGCAGGAAGCGTTTTTCACTTAACAGCTGCTCAAGTAAACGCTGCGAATCGCTTCTCGCCACAGAGAGGGCTTCCTCGCCGGCTGACTCTGAAAAAACAGCAGAGGGTGCAACAGCCTTGTCTTGATCGCTCGATGCCAGCACTGAGCTATCCCGCAGATTGGACTTGAAGCCGCTTATTTGCGTCTCATGTTGCACGCCGCGCAATTTTTCCCTAAGCAGTGACTCCTGTTGAATCAGGCGATTTAAACGCCCATGCAATGCGCGTTCTTCCAGCTGAGTATCGGAAAAGCTTGAACTGGTAGCATTTGATGTGGAAGGTCGGAAGTGTACGGGAGCGGCAGACAACGCAGCGCGATTAACTGAGTCGGATTCTTTTTTTTCAGGCGGCTTCTCATTTTCGAAACGCGCCCCCCCATCGGAGCGATTAATCCGAGTACTACTGGAAGCGAGTAATGGTTCTGAATTCAACATCAAAATAAGCACCTGTACTTAGTCAATGTTCTTAGCTTGTTGAACTCTTATTTTATTGCATTTCACTAAACCACTACCAGTGGCTGCCATCACAAATATGAATAACTTTAAGATTTTCGGCTCATTAGCACTCGCTCAGTTATTCTATTGCTGCATATAAAGCACTCACAGTATCTATTGCGGTGCTTGAGGAGACGAAGGTTAGCACCAACCCTACTTCAACTGCCCACTAAAGAGTTTCAACAACGAGCAAAACCTACTGATTAGAGAGGCGGTGAATGTTGCATTAGGGGCATTAAGGTGATGACAAAAGCCGGCCATATCTACCAACAGGCATCATCGTCGCTACATCAAGATCGAGGTCTTCATCAGGACCCGTGATCTCATCATCCCCAGAAAATTCTGTTTACCCTTCAAATAGTTGGAAGCTTTCAATTCAGATGTTGACAGCAACCATTAGGATGTAGATAATGCGCTCCACTATTTTGGCTACGTAGCTCAGCTGGTTAGAGCACAACACTCATAATGTTGGGGTCGGTAGTTCGAATC
>JAHRVS010000373.1 GCA_019090565.1 Gammaproteobacteria bacterium | reverse complement strand
CCTATCCGCACTTTGAAGAATATAGGTCTTGGTTATCTGGTGATGTAGACAGTTTAAGTTATGAGGCTGAGCATTGGTATTTGTCGCCCACGACCAATGGCAATGTAGTTTCCTCTGATGACGTTGATACCATTTTGAATTACGCAAATTCCTACTAAGCTAAATGCTGCGTAGCTACTTATTGAATCGAATTAGGTTTGTAGTGGCCGAACCATAGGGGCTGTAGGTAAATGGTACGCGTGGAGGTTGAATTTTCCATAGGTAAAAGAAAATGTAGGGAATGATGGTTTTAGGGGGCTATTGCCCTTTGGTTGCAGGCTGGAATGGCTGAATCTCTCCCGTTACGGGTGGCTTGATTAGCATGCATGGTGTCAACTTGGACGCTGGGTGTAGCGGGGCCCCCTGTGCCTCATGTGGGTGTCAAGCCCCACGCACGCAAACTCAAGCGCCCTATCAGTCCAACGAGAACATTGCCGTTATGGGGTTATGGTCCGAGGTGATAACCTTATGCACTCTGGACTCTCTTTTTCTTAAACCTCTATAAAAAATATGATCCAACTGATAGCTGAAGGCTGCTTTACGTATATCATGTTCAAATTCAGTCTCAATCAAGCGTGCATTTTGCGCAAACTCACGCAATAACTGCAAGCGCTTACCCCGCCAGACATTAAAATCTCCCGCTAACACCACTGGCCCCTCGTGTGTAGTAAGCACGTTGAAAATATCGCCCAACTGTTGATGAAAATGAAGTACACCCCAAGTAAAGTTAATTGCATGTATATTGGCGACCAATAGGGTCTGTGCGCAGCCGCTTAAAGTATACTCTGTTATGAGCGCCGCCTTCGGTGTTCTTAAATAGGGCTCAATTTTTTTAAAACTCTGCTTACGGTGAGAGCCCACTTTCGCGGCAGTAAGCACCCCGGAAATGCGATTAAAACGACGGTAGCCCTCTGCTGCATGCCATTGCTGGCAATCACCAAGATGACAATGGAACTCTTCGTTCAGCATCACCTCCTGCAGTAATATGATATCTGATTGAGCGCTTAAGATTGCTAAATCCTCGTGCCAACCTTTACGTCTACCCTTCAGCATATTCCAGCTCATCACCGAAAGTTCTGAAGAGTCCAAAGCCCCATGCCCATGATGAATCGGAAACACTACTTATCCCCCTATACAAGCCTGAGCCCCAGCCCACGCACTCCGCATCTAAATAATTTGACCACCAGACCTGTTCAGAGTTTCCTTTACTGATAGAATTGTTCAAATAAACCTCATGCCGTTGTGTCGAAACATAAAAACAATAAAGCACCTCCCTAGCATCCCAGCAGCCGTACCATTCAGTTACATTCCTCGCCCCTGGCAATAAAATACCCAACGGGTAATCTGGGGGTTTGTTTTTATCTCAAGCGCTGCATCCACCTGCAGAAAGGGCGTTCAGTTTAATTGATGCTGGTAGGCTTATTACAGATAAGCGACAATGTGTTACTACCGATGGTTGAAAAGTAAGCTGCATGACGCGCGCTATGCTTTTTATAATGAGGAGCATCATGATTTCAATAGAGAAACTCATAACCATAAAAATATTACACAAACAAGGCTACTCAAAACGCGCGATTGCGCCGTTGCAAAGGAATTAGGAATTTCCTATAACATCGTCACTAAGCATTTATCTCAAGATGTTGATGAGCCAAGCTATCAATCAAGACCTGATGTAGGGCATAAGCTTGATTCTTATAAATCCTATTTTATAGAGATGCGCTTATAGATATCCTTTTGTTTTTTTTCATGTTGGCGACTAATGACAGAATGTGAACGAGATTATGAGTAAAAAAGATAAAGGCGACTCAGCCTCGCGGCTGCCTAAAAGTGACCCTGAAATGGCTGAGCGGGCAGAAAAAATCATCAATAGCCCGAGTTATATACAGGCAGATCAGGATGTGGATTTTTTAGATCAGGATGAAACGATGGGTGTGCGCCTGGAAATTGATTACCTGAAACCTGAGCTTCTCCTGCACCAACAAGGGGTGGAGCACACCATCGTGGTTTTTGGTAGCACCCGCTTGCCTGACCCCGCAGTGAGTGCGGACACCCTGAAAAGGCTACAGAAAGCACTGGCCGAGGAGCCTGGCAGCGATACACTGAAAAAACGTATAAAAATAGCTGAAGCTATCTGTAAGAAGAGTCGTTATTACGATGAAGCAAGGGCATTTGGTCAGATGGTGGGTAAATTTGGCAAAGGGCCGGGAGATTGCCGTGTGACGTTGGTTACCGGTGGTGGGCCGGGTATCATGGAGGCAGGCAATCGTGGTGCCTTTGAAGTAGGGGGGAAGTCCATCGGTTTGAATATTACCTTACCTCGTGAGCAATTCCCTAATTCCTATGTCACCCCAGAGCTTTGTTTTAAATTTCACTATTTTGCCGTGCGTAAATTACATTTTCTCAAACGCGCTCGGGCACTGGTGGCCTTTCCCGGTGGTTATGGCACTTTGGATGAACTGTTCGAAACTCTCACCCTGATTCAAACGCGCACCATTGAGCCTTTGCCGGTTGTGTTGGTGGGTGAATCTTTCTGGCGTCAGGCAATCAATATAGATTTCCTAGTGAATGAGGGGATGATCGACGAGCGGGATCGTGATTTATTCTGGTACGCAGAAACAGCGGAAGAAATCTGGCAAGGTATTCACAACTGGCATGAAAGTTGTGGTGGGCCGCTCCTGGCAGGCTCTACTCATTTACACTTATAAAGGCCGTTTTATTGCTTAATTTCGCCTTGTACCTGGCTCAATTCGGCGAACTTCAACAGCCTGCTAAATGATATGGCAATTAAATTATTCCGACCTGCAGGGGGCCTGCAATGTGCCACAGCCCCGTATAATTGTTTTAAACAGTTAATTTAATGAGGAGGTAAAGATGGATATAAGCTTTCATGGCGCAAACAGAGGGGTTACGGGTTCATGCCATCTAGTCAGGTGTGGTGACACCAAAATACTGATTGATTGTGGTCTTTATCAAGGCGGGCGCGAATTAAAGGAAGAGAACTTTGAGCCTTTCGGATTTGAACCTTCTGAAATTGATTACCTCTTGCTGACCCATGGGCATCTTGATCACTGCGGGCGCATCCCGTTATTAGTTAAATACGGTTTTCGTGGTGAGATTATTACCACAAGTGCTACCCGTGAGTTGGCAAGATTGGTGATGTTGGATTCAGCGCATTTACACGAAGAAGATGCTCGCTGGCAAACACGTAAGCTTGAGCGTCGTGAGCATGAAGGTGAGGTGGTTGAGCCGCTTTACACCAGCCTGGATGCCTTGAATAGCCTTGACTTTTTTAATCGAACGGTCGCCTATGATGAGCCCCTTAAGCTGGGCGAAGGAATCAGGGCTAGGTTTATGGATGCTGGGCATATTCTCGGCTCTGCCTGCATCCTGCTGGAACTAAAAGAAGCAGGTAAGTGGAAGAAAATACTATTTTCCGGTGACCTGGGTTACAGCGGTCGTGTCATTTTAGGGGACCCTGCGCCACCGCCTGAGGTAGACGTGGTGGTGATGGAAACCACCTATGGCGATCGTTGCCACAAAAGGCTGGAGCCATCCATCAGCGAGCTATATGAGGCCATTACCGATACCTTTAAGCGTGGTGGAAATGTCGTGATCCCCAGCTTCGCCTTAGAGCGTACCCAAGAAATTCTTTATTACCTCAGAGAAGGTGTTGAAGAAGGTTTGCTACCCAGTTCTATGCAGGTGTTTCTTGATTCACCCATGGCAATCTCCGCCACTGAAATTTTTCGCCGTCATCCGGAATGTTATGACGACGAAGCCTGTAAGTTATTTAGCCATAATCGTGATCCTTTTAACTTTCACGGGCTGCACTTTACCCAAGACACCTCCGATTCCATAGCGCTGAATCGCTTTAAATCAGGGGTAGTGATTATTGCCGGCTCTGGCATGTGCACCGGCGGGCGAATACGCCACCATCTGAAACACAACCTCTGGCGGGACAACTGCAGCGTGGTCTTTGTTGGCTTTGCTTCGCGGGGCACGCTTGCCCGTCGCCTTGTTGATGGTGCAAAAGTAGTTCGTATTTTTGGTGATGAAATCTCTGTAAGGGCCCGTATTTATACAATTGGTGGTTTTTCGGCCCACGCCGATCGGGATGAGCTATTGGCTTGGCATGCACAGCTGGGCAATCCTAAGCGCACTTTCCTTGTTCATGGTGAAGAGAAGGTAATGGAAGCATTCTCTGAGCGACTGGAAGATACCGAAGTGATTATGCCCAAGGTTAATCAGCAATTTAAATTGTAGGGTGACGTTTATGGTGAAAATGGATGAAATGGTGAATTTATTTTAAATAAGACTGCTTAGTTTTGATGCTGTAATTCTTGCGTCGAATAACAATACGAACAGTTATCAGGAAAGGGCTAGATTGAGGCTTGGGTATCTTGTTTTGCATAAACTGTCTCGTTGTTCAGTGTGGCTTGAGCGGCAATGAATATTGAACGAACAACCGGAGCCAAGTGACGTAAAGTTTTACGTCGGGCGACGTGGAAACAGGGCTAACAAATAGCCAGCAGCTGTATTACATTGTTTTTATTGAGGAAAATGCGGTTGAGTTTTGATCGTCTGGACAGAATACGTCATGCGACGTAAAACTTTACGTCGCATGACGGGAAACTTCCCACAAAAAAAGTGGGGGTAATGCTTTTTCTGGTATTTTTTCAGTGGGTTAGCTAGGATTAGCTTATTATTAATAATCTAGAATACGTCATGTGACGCGAAGTTTTACGTCGGGTGATGGAAACTTTACTGTTATGTTTCATCGAGTAATTCATGAATCACGAAGAAATTGAATCGATAGAAGAGAAAACTGGTATTAAGCTTCCAGAGAGCTACAAGCAAGTTGTACTCAACTATCCTAAAGAGCTGCTCGGAACAGAAGCCGAAGATTTTGGTCTTCTAAACGATGCCGAAGTCATAATCGAAGAAAATAACGATGTAAGAAACAACGGCTATTTTGGCGAGGTGTGGCCTGCACGCTATTTCATAATTGGTCAAAATGGCTGCGGCGACTATTACGTTATAAGCCACGTGAGCCAAGAGTTTTCGGTAGGCTTTGCATGTCATGAAGAAATGGCTTGCAATCCATACGCAGAAAATCTGGCGGAGTTTATCAGTAAGTATTTACATGAAATTGGGTAAAAACATAACAAAGCTAGGCATCGGACTGCTGGGACGCCGCTTCGCAGCTAAAAGCCCCAGCAGCCAATGCTAGCGGCGTTCAGGCTGTAGAAAAATAGGAAAACCACTGAATACATAGCAATAAATCAGGTAAAATAGCGCTTTACCGTTTAGCTGATAATTT
>JAHRVS010000372.1 GCA_019090565.1 Gammaproteobacteria bacterium | reverse complement strand
TTAAAGATTTCTCAACGCTTATTACCCGCAAAGACCGCATCGGTATCGTCGGCCCCAATGGCGTAGGTAAATCGACGCTTCTGAAGCTACTTCTCGGCCAGTTAGAACCGGATGAAGGAAGCATAAAAATAGGCACCAACCTAAACGTGGCCTACTTTGACCAGTTACGCAGCCAACTCGATGAGACACTCTCCGTGCGCGACAACCTTGGCGAAGGCAAAGACACCGTCACCATCAACGGCAGAGACAAACACGTTATTGGCTACCTTCAAGATTTCCTATTCAGCCCTGATCGCGCCAACACCCCTGTCAAAGCCCTTTCAGGCGGAGAAAAAAACCGCTTATTGCTAGCAAAGCTGTTTGCACGAGAATCCAACGTTTTAGTACTCGATGAGCCGACCAATGATCTCGATATAGAAACCCTCGACCTGCTAGAAGAATTGGTTGCAGACTACCCCGGCACACTGCTAATCGTTAGCCACGATCGAACGTTTTTAAATAACGTCGTCACCAGTATTTTTGCCTTTGAAGGAAATGGCCTTATCAATGAATACGTGGGTGGTTACGATGACTGGCTACGTCAACATAACACCTTGTCGACCCAAGAAATTACCCCCGCAAGCGCGCTCAAAAAACAAGACAAAGCTGCTGTGAGCAGCCAAACAACTAAAGCCAAGCTCAGCTACAAAGACCAAAGGGAATTAGACTCCCTCCCCAGCAAGTTGCATGAACTCGAAGAACAAATTGAATTGCTACAAGCCCAACTGGCAGAGCCCGCACTACACAGCGACCATGAGAAACTCGCTCAGCTCAGTGATAAACTCACTAAAACCGAATCGGAGCTTGAGAAATGCTTCGCACGCTGGGAGGAGCTGGAAGAAAAAGAATAGCTGGGTCACATGGCGCAGAAGTGACACACCCAGACAAGGACACCTCTAAAAATAGTGATATTCCCGTGAGAGCAAAAAAGTCCCACGGGTCAAACTGAATCGCCTTAGAAAAATCTTAAATTATCTGACGCCACCAGAGGTCTACTTACGGCGAGAGTAACGGTGCACCTGGAAGTTTATAATTCGCCAATATCCTTTAGTGTGCTTAATGACTGGTTAAGCGCGTGTTAAAACGCCCAATTCAAACCGATATGATAGATAACCCCCTTGAAACTAAAGTCAATATCAATCACACCCGGCGCTAATTCAACACCACTGCCACCATCAAGTGTAACGTTTTCTATTCTCGCAGAGGTCTCCACACTCAGCGACTTAACATCCACAAGCACCGACCAGTGCTCGCTGAAAAACACCTCTGTGCCCAACTGCATGTAGTAGCCCCAGCGATCATTTACACTCAAGCTAGCATTTTCAAAATTCACCACTGAAATAGAATTCAGCTGCGCGTCATCAACTGTTAAATAAACCAAGCCTCCCCCCACGTAGGAAGAAACATTTTTATGCAGCGGTATACGGTAATTGCTGCCAAGGATCATTCCGAGCATATCCAGCTCACCCACATTCTGATTAACATCAGGCAGGTAGATTTCACCCGGATCCAAGTTTTCAAGATCCATCACCGTCAGTAACTGCAGGACATCTGCCACCTGCATTACAGCATCTGGAAGATTCAATGCTATTTCAATTGGTTGGGGAATTGCCAAAACGGTTTCAATCGAAATATGCTCAGTGACACGGTAGCCCAGGATTCCACCGAGACCGTCAAAAGGACCAAATGCGATATATGAATTCGGGATCTCAAAAGAAACGTCTTCAAAGACCAGCTCCCCGAAACCCAGTACGTTGCTGAGCGTCACATCCGTATTTATCTGAGCCCGATCACTGTTAATATCCGGCTTCAAGGTCATATAACCCGGCGCAATATAAAAACGATCAAAGTCCTTTGCTTCAGATGCCAGCGGCAAAAAAACACTGAAAAAAGCAAACAGTATCCCGCAGCCCTTATTATTCACCCAAGTTTCCTCCCACTTTATCCACATCATTCGCCGGTATCTCACACAGCCCGTACCGCACACGGTACAAACGGAATCAGGATTGTACAATAAACATACACGTCGATCAATTTTAAACCACTCGGTACGAAGCTCAATACTGAGCCAGTATATTCCCCTGTCAACGCCTAACCTCTACCCGCACGAAGAGCGGACCATGACTCGGGAAAACCAATAAGGACATATAGTGTCAATTGAACCCAGGAATACTCTGATTAAGCCATAAACAAAGAGCTTAGTGACGCAATGTGGGAATTCGCATAAGAAACATAGCAGTGGATATCCCCGCTGAACCAAAAATCATACACATCACCATAATTTGATAACGCGCTGCAATATGCGGCTCAATACCTGACAGGATTTGACCCGTCATCATGCCCGGTAAAGAGACCAAACCCACCGCCAACAGCGAGTTCACCACCGGAATCATCCCAGCTTTAAACGCTATAATTTTTGCCTCATCATAGCCCGTATCACGCGCAATCTCCGCCTCCAAACGTTCAACCACAAGACTGATAGCCGTCATAGAATTAGCAAATATCATCCCAGCTAAGGGAATAACATAACTCGGGGCATACCAAGGCTTAACATCCAAAACACCCTGCGTCACCAACACCAGCACTGAGCCGCCACCCACAACTATGGAAAACAAAGCCCTAAAGAACAAAACCCTTGTCGGTTTAACGGCAGTTCGCAGCGATATCCATGCCGCCATAAGCAGCATAAGGGTTAAAACCCCAGTGATGACCAGTATACTATTTGATTGAAAAACATAACCTAAAAAATAACCGACCAGCAACAACTGGAGAAGCATCCTAACCACTGCAAGCAACGCACCACGCGCACTTGCCTCCCAACGAAATAATATGTAGAGAACGACCAGAACTGGCACAAAAGCCAAGGACAAAGATAAGAGTGAAATTTCTGCAATGCCGCCAGACATAACGCTTACTCCTTGGAAAATACCAAAACAAAGATTCTATACCATGACAGAAAGCTTAGCGATAAGGCCCGAAGAACCGGTTGGTCGCTCGCGATTTGCCGTATTGCTTTCCCCTTCAGTCAACAAGGTCTGCGTTCTTAAGGTTGATTTCGGAGCTCAATACTGAGCCTGCATATTTCCCTGTCAACGCTTAACCTCTACCCTCACGAATAGCGGCCCATGACTCGGAGCTTTAGTGGGCCGTTAGCCCTTTCTAGACAAATGAATTGCAACTCCAATCTTCTACCGATTTAGCTCGGCGCACTGGGTGTCCTTATAGCGTTCAT
>JAHRVS010000371.1 GCA_019090565.1 Gammaproteobacteria bacterium | reverse complement strand
TATGTTCTTCTGGAGAGCCGTGTGAAAAGTTGATGCGCAGTACATTAACGCCGGCCTTCACCATCTTTTCAAGGTTGTTGTCTTTGTCGCAAGCGGGGCCAAGGGTGGCAATAATTTTGGTTCGTCTTAACATGGTCGGACTGCCTTGCTGTGAATGAAAATAAATGGTGGGAGAAATTAAGAAGGGTGCTGGCCATTGCTCAGCGAGGGATGGCGTTATCATGGGCGGACTAGAGGCGCCCAGCAGCTCAGAACGCGTCTAGTATACGCTTATAAGTGGTGGTTCTCGGCAATTGCGTCCTGCATTTTGGTATTACTTGATTAAAATAGCTCTACGTCATCCTCAGTGTCAGTGGAGCCGGGGTTATTCAATCCGTGGTTTTCATAAAGACGGAGTGCGTCTTCGATGGTGGCGCCTTCCATGATTTTTTCAAACATGAGTCTTTCGCACTCCAGCGAATAGGATTTGGAAATTTCGTCTTGTATTATCAGCCACTCGTTGGGTTGAAATAGGCGGTTAGGGTCCCTGATCAGTTCGGCCACCAGTCCGAGACTTTTATTGACATGGGACAGTTTCTGAGAGACGCGATCATGAAACTGAAAAGCCACAATGGAGCTTTTAATTTCTGAGTGTAATTCAGTTGCTGACTCAGTGAGGTGCTTCGTGTCAGCTGAATTGTCCCCCCCTTGCTCCAAGCTGTTGGCGATTTTTAGCACGTATTCACTGTCGTTTGCAATTTTTGTAAAAGAGCCTGCAAGCTCATCGACGGAGTGTGACGCATCTTTGAGAGCGGCTTCTATCTGAGCCGTCGCAAGACAAAGCATAGCAATTGTTTCTTTTGCTTGGCTCCAGTCCATATCTGGTTGGTGACTACTAGAGCCAGGATTGGATGGCTGCGGTGCTGACTGCATTACTTGTCTCTCCATCATGTACAGGGAATCTGCATCGGTTAAGCTGACCAAAATATTCTGTAATCTTTGATTGCCTATGTTAAAGCATAGATTAAAAAAACAGGGTGCTGGCTTAGCTCGGATTAATTACACTGCTTAATGCAGTTTTTTGTAAGCTCAACCCCAGTTTTTCTCGGTATATATCTTGGTTGCTTAAAAGGTGTTTCACGTAGTTTCGGGTTTCTTTGAAGGGGATGGTTTCTATCCAGACATCCATTGGTAAGCTTTTTTCAGGAATCCATTTGGATACACGGTGAGGGCCAGCGTTATAGGCGGCCATAGCAAGCACTTCATTGGCATCAAATCGATTAATTAGCTGTTTTAGGTAAGTGGTACCAAGGCGAATGTTAAAGTTCGGGTTAAGAAGATCTTGCGTGCCTTTGTACGAGATGTTGTGCCGTTTTGCGACCGTCTTTGCCGTTGCAGGCATAATTTGCATCATGCCTAGCGCGCCCGCATGGGAGCGCGCATCAGGTGTAAATAAACTTTCTTGCCTAATTAGGGCAAATACTAAGCCTTGATCAAGCCCGTTGTTTTTAGCATGGGTGCTGACCTCATCTTTGTAGCCAATGGGGAAGCGTAAGTCAAAATTGCTGAATGCGTTTGCTGAGTTAGCGGCTCGAATGCTTAAGCTGGGCATGTTCCATTCCTTCGCTAATTGCGCAGCAATAAGTCGTTGTTCAGGATTGAGTGAAGCCATCGTAAAAAACCATTCTCTTCGAGCTTCGACCTGTTGACCGAGCACCAAAAATTCCCGAGCACGTTTAATTCCGGCCTGGCCCAAAAGTTGTTGCCTTAACGCTACATTTACGCCTGTTACGCCTGTTACGCCTGTTACGCCTGTCTGGTGGGGAGTCAAAGGTTTTTTAATGTTACTGAATGACGCATTATTTGAGTTTCTCGACAAATAGCCGTAAAAATTCCTATTCTGAGCAAGTTCTCTATAGGAGATATCTTCGTCAGGTGAACGCCCGATCTGCTCTGAGGCCCTTGCTTTCCAATATTGCCATCGGTCGCTGTTTAATCTGCTGTCAGGTAATGCAATAATTTTGGCGTAGACTTTTTTCCACTCCAGTTTCCGCAGGGCAGTCCTTATTTCCAATTCGTCCAGAATAGGTTTGGGGTTTTCCCTGTTGGCTAACTTGAGCCACTCTTCTGCTTTGGGGTGAAATCGAACGGCTAGAATGGTAGCGAGTTCCTCTTGGTAAGATGCTACTTGAGTGTTGCTTAGCCAATTTTGGCGCGTTAACAGAGGGATTAGCTCCGTAGCTTTTTCGGGGTTTTTTTGTATTAATCGATGCAGGGTGATCTGTAATAAGTCATTTTGTTTTTTGTTGTCGGCATGAGTGAGTAAAGCTATTTTTTCAGGGTGTCGGTACAGAAATAAGCCTCGATTGGCTGTTTTTCGGTCAGGCTTTGAGAGGTATTTAATAAGATACTTGGAAAGAGAGGGTTTTTTATTGCGAAGCGCCAGAATATAGCGCTCCCAAGCATAATCAGGGCTAAAGTGGCCGGATTTAAGCCAGGCGTTAAAAACCTTATCGCAAGATTTTGGTTGAGAGTGACCCACCAACCATAATTTTTTTGCACCACTAAATGCGTAATTTTCTTTTTTGGTTTCCAGCAATGCTTGTTCTAGGTGACACTTCAGGCGTGTATCGCTACTAGGAGAGTAATAAGCAATAAATTTATTCCACTGCTTTGTTTTGGCAAGAGAAAATAGCTTCCTCGTTTTTAAAAATCTTGCAACAGGTAACCCAGGGTTGCTGAGGATATAGGTGTTGATCTCGCTGATGGAGAACCGATGAATAGCGCTTCGGAACTCGTGATATTCAATATACGGAGAGAGAGGGTAGCCTTTCAGTGACTGCTTAAGGGAATCCGAAATTTTACGCTTTCCGGAGTAAATGTCTATTATAGACTTGGTGTAAAGCTGGCGATGCGTGTGTAATTGGTTCTGTGAGTTTAGCTTAAAGGGGGTGCTTGACGTGTCGTTAGTCTGGGCATTATCGCCAGCAAATTGATTAAGCAGATGCTTACTTTGCATGGGCGGACGGGTCCGTAGATCTGGTAACGGGCTGCGAGAAAACCCGCCTGGGTAGAGCGAGCTGTAAGACAAAATTGCTTCAGCCCTGAAGTCGAGGTTGCTGTCTACGTGCTTAGCGGGGAAGCCTTGGGTGAATGATTTGCTGACTTTGAGAGGTAATGCGCCACTCATGAGGGGCATGGAATAGCAACTGAATATAACCGCCAAAGGCAATATTATCCTGTGTGCTTTTGGGGGCAGCGAGAAATTCCTAGCCATATAAAAAGTATTCCCTACTTTCGCGATCGCTTACCCGTGGTTTTAGGTGGCGATTCAAGGTAAAACTACGCGTATCGCGTATACAGAGGTTTCTGTCAAATTAGAATGTACTTAACAGTATATGCGTGACTTGTCGATTATTCCTGCATCTGACAACAGGCGTCGCCGATAAACTGTAATGATTTGTATTGACCGGGTGAAGCGGCTGTTTTTCATGATGCACAGGGTCTGGGCCCATGCGGGTTACTGCTTTTATTTAGACCGTCAATAGAGGACGGGCGCTCGGAGTGGGCTTGATCGTAAAGCTTGTACTGGAGGCTGGCTTGAGCGCCTTGAGCTTGATCCTGCTGAGACCTGGGCGTTTAATTGGCGTAGGAGGTGGTAGAGTCTACAGCGCCTTAGCGGGTTACTCGAAGCCCTTGATTCTTATTGATATTTGTAGGGAGGTTAAGTTGGTTTACTTTGTAATTGTGCTAGTGTTGAGCAGTATTGTGATCTCGATATTGAAACTGAAGCCCTCAAAACATGAAAGAATGCTCAGCAGTTTGCGAGAGAGGGCCATTCAAGATGGCTTGAGCTTGAAAGTCGTGTGGCTGAAAGAATTTGATTGGAATAAAAATGCATCGGTTCCCTTGCAGTTTACGGCTTACCAGCATGCCTCCTCTCGTCAGAGTCCATGGACTTGCGTGCTCCAAAAGGCCTCACCCGCCGAGTGGGAGGTTGAGGGTTGCCCTAGCGATGCCGAAATAGAACGAATGAATGGACTAAGCGAGGCGCTTGGAGATCAGTTAATTGCTGTAGAGAGACGGCCTGTAGCGCTGATCGTATATTGGATAGAAGATGAGGTGCTGTACCCAGAGGTATATCAGTATTTGATACCGAAAGAGGTAAAAAGTTAGGGGTGTAGCATTTTTTGCTATGACGTAAGCGTGTCTCTAAAAGTAGTGAATTTTATGTGAGAGTAAGTAAGCCCTTGCAGGTCGAACGGTAGTGTATGAGAGGTGCACGAGGATTCCTTGCGTACACCGTACACCGGTTTTGCAGGGGCCTTAACCGGTGTGCAGCTGTCGCTAAACAGTGCATCTCTAGAGGTGCCCGTAATATTTCATGAACCCCTTTATAGGGCTGCATTAAACAGAGTTATTTTTATTCTTCTCATAGTGAACTGCGATGAATAACCCTGATCTAAAGTCATCTTTAGGTGCCCTGAATGCTCGGAATTGTCTTTTTTTTTGAATAGCAGCTATTCTTTTTTCCAATAATTAGCTTGACCAGCTGTATCGTTCGACTTATATATGTCGATCTTTT
>JAHRVS010000020.1 GCA_019090565.1 Gammaproteobacteria bacterium | reverse complement strand
TCCTTACTAATCACCGTTGGTTTAAGGTACAATGGCGCGCTTTTCTATTAACAAAAAACCCCTGATTTCAGTGCAACACCCTATGTTTTATAAGATACCTACCGAACGGCCTACTACGCCCTTGCTGGATTCTATCTGTCAGCCAGCAGACATACGGGAGCTAGCTGCATCCCAATTGCCACTTCTTGCAAAAGAGTTGCGCGAGTATCTTATTTATTCCACCGGCCAAACCGGTGGCCACTTTGGTGCAGGCTTAGGGGTTATAGAGTTGACGGTTGCTCTGCATTACGCCCTTAACACCCCCGAAGATAGATTGATCTGGGATGTCGGCCACCAGGCCTACCCCCACAAAATTTTAACTGGTCGCCGAGAGCAAATGCTTACCATGCGCCAGGAACACGGCTTATCGCCTTTCCCAAAACGAAATGAAAGCGAATTCGACACCTTTGGCGTAGGGCATTCGAGCACCTCCATATCTGCCGGCCTGGGTATGGCGACCAGCGCTGCCATGACTGGAGAAAAACGCAAGGTTGTCTCCGTTATTGGCGACGGCGCCATGACAGCAGGCATGGCCTTCGAGGCCATGAATCACGCAGCCCACCTGCAAACAGACATGCTGGTCATTCTGAATGACAATAACATGTCGATTTCGCCCAACGTTGGCGGACTTTCCAATTACTTTGCCCGAATTTGGTCGAGCAAGCTTTACACCTCTGTGCGAGAAAGCGGCAAAAAAGTACTATCGACCATCCCTGGCCCAGCAATGGAGCTGGCTCGCCGAACAGAAGAGCACATGAAGGGCATGGTCTCACCCGCAACCCTCTTCGAAGAACTAGGGTTCAACTACATCGGCCCCATTGATGGTCATGACACAGGGCTGCTGGTAGACACGCTGGAAAACATGCTGGCGCTACAGGGCCCCCAGCTTTTGCACATCATTACCCAAAAAGGCAAGGGCTTCTCCCCGGCAGAAATCGACCCTATCAAGTACCACGCCATAGGGAAAAACCCACCGAACAAAAGACCAACACCGCCAACCACCACCAACCCCCCGCCCAAGTATCAAGATGTTTTTGGGCAATGGATCTGTGATATGGCCGCAGCCGATAATCGGCTAGTGGGAATTACCCCTGCTATGCGAGAGGGCTCTGGTTTGGTTGCATTTTCACAACAATACCCAGATCGTTACCATGATGTCGCCATCGCAGAGCAACATGCCGTTACTTTTGCAGCGGGGCTGGCGTGCGAAGGAGTGAAACCCGTCGTTGCCATATATTCTACCTTTTTACAACGGGCTTATGACCAGCTGATTCATGATGTTGCCATCCAAAACCTAGACGTGCTGTTTGCCATTGACCGCGCCGGACTGGTGGGTGAAGACGGTGCCACTCACGCAGGCTCTTTTGATCTTTCTTTCATGCGTTGCGTACCTAACATGGTCATCGCTGCACCCTCCGATGAAAATGAATGCCGCTTATTGCTGAATAGCGCGTACCTGTATCCAGGGCCTGCCGCTGTGCGCTACCCGCGCGGCCAGGCCTGCGGCGCAACTATCCACTCAGGGCTTGATACGGTTGAAATAGGAAGAGGGCTGGTTAAGCGCAAAGGCACCAAGATTGCCTTTTTGGCATTTGGATCAGTTTTTACGCCCTGCCTTGCAGTGGCGGAGAACCTAGATGCCACGGTTGTCGACATGCGTTTTATTAAACCGCTTGATGAAGCGCTGGTTCGGAAAATTGCCCAGCAGCACGACCTGCTCGTGAGTGTCGAAGAAAATGCCATTGCCGGTGGCGCAGGCTCTGCCGTCAGCGAATTTTTGTCGAAAGAGGGGCTCGTGAAGCCCATTTTGCAACTAGGGCTACCTGATACATTTACAGAACATGGCAAGCACCAAGCTCAGTTATCTCATTGTGGGCTTGACGAAAAGGGTATATTAGAAGCGACACAGAAACGCTGGAAATTAATTCAAGCACAACGCTCAATCTAAACGGGTGCGGCAAAAGTAAGGAGAAGAGCTAGCCAAGCGGGTCTAACTTATCACCATCAAACAAGTGGCCAAGCTTTCCCTGTTTAGTCTGCAAGTAACCCTCGTTATGAGGATTGCGCCCTGGATCCAGCGCCAAGCGCTCTACCACCTCGATACCATAGTCTTCGAGCGCAGCAATCTTGCGAGGATTGTTTGTTAACAGGCGCACCTTTTTTACGCCTAAATGCGCAAGCATAGTTTCGCACACTGCGTACTCGCGAAGGTCTGCACCAAAGCCAAGCTGCTCATTGGCTTCAACCGTGTCTGCGCCCTTATCTTGCAGCGCATAAGCACGGATCTTGTTCATCAGGCCAATGCCACGACCTTCTTGGCGCAAATACAAGACAACACCTCGGCCTTCAGCAGCTATTTTTGCCATCGCGGCCTCTAGCTGAGGCCCGCAATCGCAACGCTGACTAAACAGGGCATCGCCCGTTAAGCATTCTGAGTGCACCCGCATTAAGACAGGCTTACCGTCTGCAACATCACCCATCACTAGCGCCACATGCTCTTTCCCACTACTTACTTCTTCAAAACCGTGAAGACTGAACGTCCCCCACTGGG
>JAHRVS010000370.1 GCA_019090565.1 Gammaproteobacteria bacterium | reverse complement strand
TGGTAGGCACGAGCAGATTCGAACTGCTGACCCCCACCATGTCAAGGTGGTGCTCTAACCAACTGAGCTACGCGCCTTCGTCCATCAACTGGGGACGCCCCCAGCAGAGTCGCGAATTATAGGGAGGTAACCCTGCTTTCGCAAGCTCTTAGCGAAACAGTTTTCCACAAAAGTGGACTTTTTAAGGGTTTCGCCCCACTCTTATCTTCCGTTAACGCAAAGCAATAGTCATGACTGGCTTAAAAAGCCTAGCCAAACGCTGTAAACTTGCAGACGCTTTCACGAAGTTCTAGTTTATCATCCTCGCACAACTGTACAGCATAAGGAAATACACAATGTCCGGAATACTCTATCATAACCCTCGATGCTCAAAATCCCGCCAAACATTGGAACTACTAAAAGAAAGAGGGGTAAACCCAAGCGTATCTGAGTATTTAAAAACCCCAATGGATCACCCCACGCTAAAAAACATCCTTGCTCTGCTCAACATACCCGCACATGCGTTAATCAGAAGCTCAGAGGCCATCTACAAGGAGCTAGAGCTCTCTAGCACCGATACTGAGGAGCAGTTAATTGATGCCATGATCGCGCACCCAAAGCTTATACAGCGCCCCATCTACGTCAACAAAGGCAAGGCTGCACTGGGCCGCCCTCCAGAGAACATATTGGCCATCATCTAAGGCACCGGATTAATTTGTATGAGCAACACTGCATCGAACAAACTTCAAGCGTATGAAAAACTGTTTTTTGTCTTGCTTTTTACGGCTATTGCATTCGGGTTTTTATCGGATTTTTTTACCGCGCCAGAGGGACAGCTTAGAGCGTCTTTGATTGTTACATCTATAAAATGGTTACCCGTTGCGTTGCTCACGCCTGCCTTGCTAAAAGGGAAGCCCAACAACTACATCTGGCTTGCGTACTTATTAATCCCCTATTTTTGCTGGGCTGTACTGAAAGGGTTCTCTCCCGAACTAGTCGGAAAACTGGGGGCCGGCGAAGCAGTTTTTATTGCCTTGCTTTTCTCTTTGGCCATTAGCTGTGCGCGCTGGAAGAAAGCCCTGTAATACAAGCCGGTACAGACCAGGCGACCCTGAGGATGGCTCAGTCACTTACAGAGTGGCTCTTACCCTCCTCTTTGGCGCTAACCAGAGACTGCCCGACCCTGTCTAAAAGTTGCACGGACCCTTCTTTATCACGCAGCAAAGCCCCTCCAATAGAAATGGTTACCCGAAGACCCTCTTCTATGCTGTCGTAATTTATCTGCCCAATAAACACTCTTATTCTATCAGCACAATCCTGCATCGCGGCCTCATTGGCATTCGGCAACAAGACTGCAAACTCATCACCCCCAAAACGGGCGATATAGTCGGTACGGCGTAAACAACTACGTGCCACCTCCGAAAAAGAGCGCAGTATCTGGTCACCTGCCTTGCGCCCCTGCGTATTACTAAGCTCACTAAAATTATCGATGTCTATCAATAGAACGCCAACTCTGGCTTTTGATGTTTTAGCAATTTTTATCTGGCCCTCAAGGGTCCTTTCAAACTGCTTTCGGTTAAACAGGCCTGTCAGATCATCTCGGACAGCCAGCTGACCCAATTGCCTTAAAGCGCCTTGAAGCTCTCTGTGAGCAGATTCAAGCTCATCCCGCTGTCGAGTAATCTCTTTATGACTGGAGACAAGACCATCTCGGCTCTCTTTTAGACCGCTACGCATACCTTGCAGGTCAGCCCCGATGTAGGCACAACTCAACATCACCACACTTAAAACCGACAATTGAAAAAGCTCTATCTTGATATCAAAATTGGGAGGAGGGCTGAATAGATCCAATAAAATAACGAGCGAATAACCCAAAATTGCAAATGCCGATGCAAAGGTATACTCCTTGCGATCGAGGCGAAACAGTCCAAAAAAAACGATTAAGACGTATCCGTTTAGCAGGCCACCACGTACCCCCTGAACAATAGAAAGCACATAAGTCAATAGGGCTATACCGATAAGCATTTGCGCCAAGGTCAAGCTCGGGTCGGAAAACTTGCGACTAAACCCAGACCGAATTGCCAGATAAATCACCGACAGAGAGGCCGCAGCCACCCCAGCAATTAGCCAAAATTCGCGCCAAGACAAGTTTATAACGCCCATAAACATAGCTGCCAGCCCAATAACAAGGCCAACAACATGTAAGTAAAGGCTTAAAGAAAAACGCCTTAAGCGCGTCGTTTGCTCTGAATCATGCGTTGTAAAAAGAGCACTATTTAGTCCTTCTCGCAAACCAAGTCCCATCATCCTTAAGTAAGGGTTATCATACAAATATTAGACGATGGTTGGCATTTTTGCTTTGCGGAACTAAAACCGGCTGCGCCGAAAGGGCTACGACGGTTTAGCGCGAAAACCTGAGTTATTTACGCAACCCCCTCTTTCCTCTGCGCATCCTTATTTTGAAGGCCAAAAAGCCATCTTTGCCACTGATTTTAATTCGCTGAAGCTCAAATGGAGACGTTGCAATATCACCCATGATACCGTCTTCTGTGGTGACGGCGCTGTCGAACCCAGCCCTTTGTACCAACAAGGGGTCAACAATAGGGTCGTAAATCCCGAATGGATAAGCAAAACTTGAAAGTTTCGTTTCAAACAAGGATTCCAGGGCATCTTTCGACCCTTTTATTTCTTTGTACTTACTGTCTTCATCAAGCGCTAAAAGGTTCGCATGGGTAGTGGTATGCCCTCCTAACTCAAAAATACCGCTATCCAGCATTTCTTGAATTTGTTGATCACTTAGTTTCGTCTCATTCTTCAGCTCGCCACTATTGTGATGAGACTTTTTTGAAACAGACCAGTCTCGATCATGCCGATCCACAACCAAATAAAGCGTGGCTTTCGCATCGTATTTTTTTAGGATCGCGTATGCATTTAGGTAGTTATCCTCAAATCCATCGTCAAAGGTAATTGCCACCACTTTGTCACTAGGCTTGTGGCGCACCAATTCTGACATCGTCACAAACCTCCAATCATTGTCTTTTAGCCAACGTACTTGACGCTCAAAGATATCCGGAGATACTCGCAGACCATTAAACTTCGCACCCGGCACTGGATCGCTAACCATGTGATACATAAGCACTCTGGGGCGCTTTAAGTCTACCGTCGACCCCCACCATGCGTAACGCTCTGAAAACCACAGTATCCAAACTATTAGTGTCGTTAAGATCAGATAATTCATCACGCTAACATCGACTGATAAAGAGCGAGTGTTTTTGATTTCATCGTTGCTAACAAAAAACGGTCGTTGGGCTTTATCGCAGCCTCTGGCGTCAAAAGTAGTGCCTCCATTTTTTCAATCAACGCGTTTTCATCCCCCAAGGGGGTCAGCCCGCTCGGGAATAAGTAACTCAGTATTTCCCTTACACCACCGTGATCATAACCAAGTACGGGCACCCCCATGCTAAGGGCTTCTAGCACCGTCCGGCCAAATGATTCTGGTTTAGAGGATAATGAAAGAACGAGATCAGACACTGAGTAGATATCCCGTATATCGCGCCTCTGCCCGGTAAAAAAAACAAACCCCGACAAGCCCAGGTCTATGGCGTTTTTCTTCACTTCTTCTGCGTAGGCTTTTCTTTTTGGATCAACGCCACCGACAATCAAACCGTATACGCGCATGCCTTTCGCCCGAAGTGCTGCAATCGCCTTCAGAAAAGCCAGGTGACCTTTTAAGCGGGTTAAGCGCCCAGGAAGCGTCACGACAATCGCCCCCTTAAGGTCGGGATACTGCCGGTACCAATCTTCCTTCCACTGCTTGTCAGCTTGGTATCCACGCGGAAATTCTTTAGGGTTTATTCCTCGATAAATTAATTCAACTTTATTGGAGTTGGTGCGGGGGTAGCTGTCTTGAATGTAATCAGCGACGGCCTCTGAAACAGCGATCACACGCTCACCACAGGTCATTATTTCACTGTAGCGATTAACAGAGTGCAAGCCATGAACCGTACTAACTAACTTAGGGCGGGTTTGAGGGTCCATTTTTTTCCACGCGAGCCAAACGACCCAGGCAGGCATGCGCGAACGCACGTGAACAATGTCAAACTCCTGCGCAACCAGCCATTTCCGAAGTTTCCGAACCTGAAAAAAGTTTAATGGGGTTTTATTACCAATATTCCAACAAATATGCCTGGAACCTGCCTGCTGAAGCTCATGGACCATACTCCCCCCTTGTGATAAAACCGTGGAGGTATGCCCCGCTTCCACTAGAGCCTGACCAATTTCAAGTGTGCCGCGCTCAACGCCACCACTCTCCAAACCCGGCAGAACCTGGAGTACATTCACGCTTTATTAACGCCAAGTTTCAAGGTGGTCACCAACTTCGCTGAGCAACTACATAAATAATACAAATCTGATATCCAATTTTTGGAAAAGACGTCTAAGAAGAATTATCCGGCAGTCGAACCCTGGCAGCTTGTCGAAAGCCACCAAAACAAGATAAACATCAGGAAAAATCGAGCACTAAACGGGCCTCATACGAGCGGTCTAAGCAAGATTTTGATGCTACAGGTGGCCGAACCACTAAAAGAAAAAAGCCCTGACACAAGGGCTTTAATGGCTTATTTTTTATTGCTGCTCACGGATAAAAAGAGATAGTAGCAAAAATTGCGTTATAAGATAAGCGCTGTAATATCCTCACGCGCCCCATCGTTGAAGTCTACAAAGAACTCACCGCTCTCACGAACGACTGTCGCCATTGGCGCATCACCAAAAACGATTTCACCGACTTCGCCATCCCTGAAACCCGACAGATCAAGGTTAATCTCAATACCATCCTGGCTCAATCCGATAAACTGATTTTCATGCCCTATCACTCGACTCAATACAAAGTGTTTGCCCTGCGACTCAATTTCAACGCGGTCGCTGCGTGCGCCCCAATCGCTCATACCGCTGAAAACAG
>JAHRVS010000369.1 GCA_019090565.1 Gammaproteobacteria bacterium | reverse complement strand
GGAGCTTGCTTTGCAGGTACAGGGAAAGCTTTTTAGCGGAGACGGAGGTGCAAGTGATGATGTATGCGCAGGTAACTTCGCCATCACGCACTAGAAAATCAAGGAGCTGTTTTTTGTGGTCGAGGTGGTCAGCGATTTGTACTCGCTCGTTAATAAAGCAATTTGTATCATCATGAGCTTGCGCGGTATATTTGAACGGGCTTTTTTGAAAGACGCGAGAAATCTCGGCAAGATCCCCCTCTAGGCTGTTTGATGCCAATATGACTGATTGGTAATCCTTTGGCATTAGTCGGTGAATGCGTTCCATCTCATTCCAGTAGCCGGCATCGATCATTTGGTCGGCGCACTTATATATAACTGTTTGGACGCGGTGGGCAGAAATGTTTTTTTCTTTAATGCTGTCTACGAAATTCTCTGGCGTTGTTACCAGTATATCCATATAAAAAGGGGGCGGGTTTTCAATAAGGTGGTAGGGGTTTTGGCAGGTGCTTATGCGTGGCGCATTCGGTATGAATCGACTTATTTCTATCGCAGTGCGCACAACATGGTTTCCCTGCTCCCGAGTGGGCACCAAAATGATGACGCTGGGGGCGTTATCTTCCGTATTGGTGTCAGTTTTCAATTGCATGGTTTGGTGGAAGGCGCAGATAAGGGCCGAGGTGGTTTTCCCCGCTCCAAGTGGGGCGGTGACATACAGATCGCAGGCATTCAGGTATTGTGGAATAAGGGCTTCGTTGAGGGCTGAGGCCGATCTGTAGCCTGCGCTTTCAAGCGCGGCGCAGAGGGCGTTATCAAAAGAAAACTGCTTAAAGGACAATCTGAAACCTCGATGAGTTGGCGGTTAGTGTATATCTGAAATACTATGTTTCCACGATAGGGGTATAAGGGCTTTTCTCTTTAATATAAAGGGGCCGCAAGCCTTGTTGCTATCGTTCTTGGTAAAGCTTATTTGAGCGCCCCGCAACGAGGTGCTTTGTTGTCATGGCCAGTAAGTAACTTCTATTGAGGACATCTCTAAAAATGTGCTTTTCACGCTACAGTTAGCGCTACCTGAGCAGTTACCGGGCTTGCTGAATGGTTGTCTCTAAAAAGGCATGCTAAAAAGATACACTGTTGGGTGCGAGGCTTTTTAGTTACAGTCACCAAGAAAGATGCATTATTTTTAGAACCCTCATAAAGCTTAGCAATAGTATGTTGCAATGATGAGTTGTCGATAATTTTTTTAGGGGTCGTGATTCTGCTGACCCGGTTTACTAATTTTAGTTTAAGGCAATGCCTAAGGGAGGATCGAATACCTCTTACATTGTAGGGTGCAGATTCTGTCTTCGTTAAGAAAACAGTGTCCTTTTTCGTGTTTCCTGGCATATAGGCTAAAAAATGACTGAATATTACTTGCCAAAGCTAGGTAGAGACAAGTAGCGCCCATTGTGTATGGCGAATTATACCGATAATTGTGATTAAGCGCCAGCTTCTGTGTCTCGCTGGGTGGCAATATGCGGCGAGCATTGACTTCATGGCACCTCTAAAAATAGTGATTCCCATGTGAAAGCAAGGAAGCCTAGTAGGTTGAGCCATCGTGTATAAGGCGGTCATGAGGGTTCGAGTGCGGAGTTTATGCACACGATGTCTGTATCCGGTTTTACAGGAACCTTAACTGGTATCGAAGTTATCGCTTAAAAGTCGCACATTTCTAAAAAATGTCCTCAAATTCAGGGGTATTGCCGGCGGTTACGGCGCCGTGCGCTGCGCTGCGCTGCGCTGCGCTGCGCTGTTAGCGCAGCAGGTCTTCTGGGAGTTGCTGGCATTGAAGGGGTTCGCCCAATAGTGTTTCCAGCGCCGGTATTAGGAAAGAGTCGTCTTCACAAGCGAAGCTAATTGCTGTGCCTTTTGCGCCTGCCCGACCTGTGCGCCCGATACGATGGATATAATCCTCAGGGTCTTCGGGTAGGGAGAAGTTGATGACATGGGTGATATCATCAACATGGATGCCTCGCCCTGCGACATCTGTAGCGACTAAAATAGGGACTTTTCCACTACGGAAATTTTCGAGTGTTTTTACGCGAAGGTTCTGCGCGACTTCGCCAGAAAGCATGGCGCAATGCACGTTATTCTTTTTAAGGAATTCACAAAGGCGGCGCGTTTCATCTCGCCGGTTGGCAAATATAATGGCTTGCTTGAGGTCTTTTAATTTGAGAACGTTGAGCAGGACTTTATATTTATCCTTGTTGGCAACCAGGTAGAGCTTCTGTTCAACATTTTTGGTAGCGACTTCTTCAGGCGCGACGGCGATCTTTATGGGGTCGAGAGTCCAGCTTTCTGCAAGCTTGAGTACTTCTTCTGGGAAGGTGGCGCTGAACAGTAGTGTCTGCCTGCTGTCTTTTGGGGGGGCGGCGCGTACGATATTAGTGACCTGCGGTATAAAGCCCATATCCAACATTCTGTCTGCCTCGTCAAGAACGAGGGCTTCAAGTTGATCTAGATAGAGTGCCTTCTGGGACAAGAAGTCTAGGAGCCGGCCAGGTGTTGCAATGACGATATCAATGACCTGGTCCTGAATCAATCGGCGTTGTTTTTCGTAGTCAATTCCGCCAATGAGGGTCGCGGTGCGCAGGTTGGTGTACTTGCAGAGATCTTTGGCATCCTGGGCAATCTGTAAGGCGAGCTCGCGAGTGGGGGCAATAATTGCAGCACGGGGTTCGCTGGCATAGCGTGCTTCATCAGAGTGATGCTTGAGGAGGGTATCAATGATGGTTACGAGAAAAGCGGCTGTTTTACCGGTGCCTGTTTGAGAGTGCCCGATTGCATCGTGTCTGGATAAAGTATGGGGCAGAGATTGCGCTTGAATTGGGGTGCAGTAATGGAAGCCTAAATCATAGATGCCGTGCAGCAATGTTTCGTTGAGATCGAGGTCTATAAAACGAGTTGTCCCTTCTTTGGCCGGCGCTTCTTGCATCTCTTTAAGCCAAGCGTTGTTTTGTATAGGCTTGGTTTTTGTAGTGTTGGCTTTTACCGGTCTGGCCTTTGGGTCTTTATGTTCTGTCTTTTCGGGCTTAGAGGCTTGAGGGCTAGTCAAATTACGGCCTTTTTTGGGCACATGATTGCTTTCGGAGTGAGGCAATGGGGCTGAAGTGGATTTTTTGCCAGATACTAGTTTGCTGAAAAAATGTTTCAACTTTTAACCTTTAATTTAAGAACGAAATAACCCTATCGATGAGGCCAAGATAGTTTGTTGGTAGTCACGTTTCTATTTTAAGATGACCTCTATTCTAAAAGTGCACTTCTTGGCGAGAGTAGCATAAGCGATTAAGGTCCCTGCAGGCCCTGCTTCTGCTCGGCGCCTTTATTTATGCCATGTACACGTGGCTTTGGTTTTAGCTTTAACTGTTTTTTGCTTCCATACCGGTCACGAGGCACCTGCTATTTTTAGAAGCGCCGGAGAATAGATATAAACGGCTACCAAGCGCAGGGTTGTTGACAGGCCTACAAGCAGTCCAAAGTGATACCAGTCATAAGTTACAGACCATACAGACCAAAAGTTCAGTTAGCTTACGTTATTTTCAGTCCTATTGCACGATTCCAGCTCCAAATAGCAGTGCGTGCCTACTAATAACCAACACGGGGCTGGATTCTCGACAGCGAATGTAAGGTTAAGGTGGCCGTTATCAAAAATTCGCTACTCGCCTTAAATCTGGACTAAGCTTTGTGAGTATGGGGCGAAAAGCCGACAAGGCGCCGCTGCGAGTAAATAACTGTTAAGTTTGTGGACTTTAATTTACGCTTAAAGCTGCTGATTTAGGCTCAGGATTTCAACAGCCTGCTTGGGTAGAATTTGATATAAAAGGGCTGTTTTTTATTTTTTCTGAGCCGAGATAAGGCAGCTGTAAGGCCGTAGTGGTGTAATCAAGTTAGCTTGGGTCGGGGTC
>JAHRVS010000368.1 GCA_019090565.1 Gammaproteobacteria bacterium | reverse complement strand
TTGCGCTTGAGAATTATGAAGGCACGCTTATTTTTGTCAGCCATGACCGTGAATTTGTTTCTTCACTGGCGACCCGTGTTCTGGAAATCAAAGGCCAGAAAATGATTGATTATCAAGGCACCTACGAAGAGTATCTGGCTTTTCAACAAACAGACAAATAAATACTAACGACTTTAGTGAGGGTCTATCTGGCAGATGCCTTCCTGTTCGAGTAAAAAAGCGAAACAGGAAGGAATAAGTTTACGGCCCCCTAAAAGTCGCGTTTTTAGATGCGATGCCTGCGCTATCTCCACACTCGAACTCCCATATATGCCTTATACATTATGGTTCTACGTGCGGGGCTTCCTTGCTCTCACGTGAGGATTACTGTTTTTAGAGGTGCTCTTATATCACCGTGGCTCTTGAAAACTCAGAGCGAGCCATAACCGCCTCCCCCCGGCGTCTTAATCATAATGGCGTCTCCAGCCTTGACATCAATGCTGGCTGTTGAGCCAAGGTCTATTTTTTTGCCATCGGCTCTTTCAAGACTGTTTTCGCCGGTTTTACCCGGTTCGCCGCCTTTCATTGCATAAGGCCTAATGCGGCGATGACCCGTTAACAGGCTGATGGACATCGCCTCATTAAACCTTACCTTTCGCTCAACTCCATCCCCCCCGTGGAAACGTCCCGCCCCCCCTGAGTTTTTTCGTATAGCGAACGATTCCAGTAAAACGGGATACCGCCACTCTAGTACCTCGGGGTCCGTCAGGCGAGAGTTGGTCATATGGGTATGTACTGCACTGCGACCATGATGTCCGTCGCTAGCGCCTTCTCCCCCGCACAGGGTTTCGTAATATTGGTGTTTTTCATTGCCCCAAGTGATGTTGTTCATGGTGCCCTGCGATGCAGCGGCAACCCCCAGTGCGCCAAGCAGTGTGTCGACAATGGCTTGGGAAACTTCCACGTTACCCGCAACCACGGCAGCCGGGTAGGCAGGGTTAATCATGCTGTTTTCAGGTAAGATAATGTGCAGCGGCTTTAGGCAGCCCTCATTCAGCGGTATTTGATCATCCACCAGGCAGCGAAACACATACAAAACGGCTGCCCGCGTGATGGCAGAAGGAGCATTAAAGTTGGTAGGGTGTTGTGCGCTAGTGCCGGTAAAATCAATCGTTGCTTCACGTTTATGTTTATCCAGCGTAATGCTAACTTTTATTTTTGAGCGGTCATCCATTTCGTAGCAGAAAGCACCATCACTAAGAGTCTCCAGTACTTGTCGAATGGATTCCTCCGCATTATCTTGTACGTGTTTCATATAAGCGTGTACGACAGGAAGGCTGTAGTGATCAACCATTTTCAGTAATTCCTGCATGCCTTTCTCACAGGCAGCTAGTTGCGCCTTAAAATCGGCAATATTGGTATCAATGTTTCGGGCAGGCCATTCGCCACAGCTCAAAATTTGGCGCATCTCACTGTCTAGAAAGACCCCTTCGCTCACGATCTTAAGGTTATCTAGAAGGATGCCTTCCTGGTCTATGTGGGTGGAATCTGAGGGCATAGAGCCTGGAGTAATGCCACCGATATCAGCATGGTGTCCGCGAGAGGCCACATAAAAAATAATGTCACCACCGGGTTTGCCAAATACCGGCTTGATAATCGTGACATCAGGTAGGTGAGTACCTCCGTTATAGGGAGCGTTAAGGATATATGCATCACCGGTCGACATTCTTCCATGGTGTTCACGTATTACTGTCTTAATGCTTTCGCTCATCGAACCCAAGTGAACAGGCATGTGCGGTGCATTGGCGATTAAATCACCGGCGTTATTAAATACCGCGCAGGAAAAATCCAGGCGCTCCTTGATATTGACGGAGACCGCAGTATTTTCTAGTACGAACCCCATCTGTTCAGCGATAGACATAAATAAATTATTGAAGATCTCTAGCATCACGGGGCTTACGTTGGTGCCGATAGCAATACTGCGAGGTAATTGAGTGTGGCGTTCTAGCACGATATTATCGTCGATGGTGAGTTGTCCTCGCCAGCCTGGCTCGATCACAATGGTGCTGGTGTGTTCGATAATGACCGCAGGGCCATTGATCCATGTCTCTGGCGGCAGCTCCTGCCTTGAGTAAAAAGGTGTGTCTCCCTCCTTATTTGCCATTACAACCTTTTTTATTTTCAGGGTTTTGAGCTGAGTATTGTTATTATTGTTTCTTGAAACGGGCGGTGCTGGGTTGTCGGCGATGACCTCCACCTCAATGGACTGAACGAAAAGCGCCTTGTCTGGCGAAACAAAACCAAAAGCCTGTCGATGAGCCGCTTCAAAGGCGCTTATCACTGCATCGTTTTCCCCTAGTGGTATCGGTAGCGTGGTGTCAGAGCCCTCGTAGCAACACTTTACTTTAGCGATTGATTTTAGTTGTGCGGATTGAGCGCCTTGCTGCAACAAGTCTTGTTGGCCGAGGCTCTGTAATTCGGCGCTAATTGCATGCAATGTTTTAGATAGGCCCACAGACAAAAGTTGGTCAATGCTGCGTTCATGTATTTGTCTTAAATTCGCCAAGCCCATTCCGTAGGCGGACAGTACGCCAGAAAGCGGGTGTAGAAAAATACGTTTCATTGTCAGCGCGTCGGCCACCAAACAAGCATGTTGACCACCTGCGCCACCAAAGCAACAAAGGGTGTAGTCAGCCACATCGTAGCCGCGTTGTACGGAGATTTTCTTGATAGCGTTTGCCATATTTTCCACAGCAATGGATAAAAACCCAGATGCGATGTCAGCCTCAGAAAGCTGTTTGCCTGTGGATTGTTCGATTTTCTGCGCCAATACTGAAAATTTATCTTCAGCAATTTTTTTGTTGAGGGGCTGGTTGGCATTGGCACCAAATACCTGGGGAAAAAATTCAGGTTGGATTTTTCCTAACATCACATTGCAGTCGGTCACGCTTAAGGGGCCGTCATTGCCATAACTAGCCGGTCCCGGCTTGGCCCCGGCAGACTGAGGGCCAACGCGGTAGCGCGAGCCGTCAAATTGCAAAATAGAGCCGCCTCCCGCCGCGACAGTATGAATGCGCATCATGGGGGCTCGCATACGAACACCCGCTACCTCGGTTTCAAATGCGCGCTCCAATTCGCCGGCGTAATGACAGACATCGGTGGATGTTCCGCCCATGTCAAAGCCAATGAGTTTTTTATACCCTGCTGCTTTTGCGGTTTCGACCATGCCAATCACCCCGCCTGCGGGGCCGGATAAGACGGCATTTCTACCGGCAAAGCGGTGAGCGTCCGTGAGCCCTCCGCTTGACTGCATAAATTGAAGCTGATTTTCTTCGGGGTTAATTTGTGCTAGTTCAGCGGACAGTGTTTTGATATAGCGCTCTAATATGGGGGACAGGTAGGCATCTACCACCGTTGTATCGCCTCGGGATATGAGTTTTGCGAGCGGGCTGGCTTTGTGGCTGGTGGATATTTGTTTAAAGCCAATTTGTTTTGCCAAAGCGGCTATGCGTGATTCGTGCTCGGTGTATCGATAGCCGTGCATCAATACAATAGCCACCGAGCGAATCCCTT
>JAHRVS010000019.1 GCA_019090565.1 Gammaproteobacteria bacterium | reverse complement strand
GGGTCTTTTTTGCGGGTTTTTTCTGACAACATTGGGATCATTGTTCGATAGCTTTCTTCTTGTTTCTCGGGAACCATAAAAGGATCAGTAAGAAGCAAGTGCTTGAACAGATCGGGATTTTCACCCGCGAGAATAATGGTCATGCAGCCACCGTAACTGTGCCCCATACCGATAATATTATCATAGCGGCTTTCTAGCTCATGTTGACGCACCACGTCTTTCGCTCTGTCCACCACTGCACGCCAACCGTGAAATTCATCGTTGCCACTATCGGAAGCGCCGTGACCTTGGTAGTCATGCCAAAAAATATCAACATGTTCTGCAAGCTTTGACAGAAATGGCCAGTATATTTTACAACCGAAAGCGGTTCCTGGCATAAAATGAAGCAGCGTTTTTCGGCCCTGATTGTAATGGCCGCCGCGCAAGGTTAATTGGTCGTTTACAGGATACTCCCAAGGCATAGCTGCATCTAGGAGGTCGCACTGGTAGTTAGTTTCCATGTTTAATTCAGACAGTTATTATTAGTGGATAATGACGCCACTATAACACAGACATTGAACGCACCCTAGGCCACCCAAACTCGGCATAAACCGCCGTTTAGCTATGTCTAATTTTTAGAAAGTACTCCCTCAATAGCCTGATATTGGGTCAAGAAAACCTCACCGCTGAGGTGGGGCAAAAAATCACTGCACTGCAAAGCATCCATCACAGGCCCCTTCACTTCTGATAAATGCAGTTTAATACCTGCTTCTTTAAGACGCTCGTTAATCGCCTCAAGCATTTCCAACGCGCTAATATCAATTTCATTGATCGCGCAACACATTAATACCACGTGCTCTAATTCACTACGCTCAGAAATAAGTTTGTATATTTCATTTTCGAGAAATGATGCATTCACAAAATAAAGACTTTCATCCACTCGAAGTGAAACAATGTGCTTCGAGGTGACCACCGTATGCCGGTGTATGTTACGAAAATGTTCTGTTCCTTCGATGTAGCCCACTTCAGCAATATGAGGATGAGACGTTTTATATAAATGCAAAGCGATTGACGCCACCACCCCACTCAGTACACCCAGTTCAACACCAAAAGTCAGCGTAATTACAATCGTGCTTAGTGCCGCGATAAAGTCTGTTTTTGAGTAGGCCCATGTTTTCCATATAATGGAAAAGTCCACCAGCGTGGTCACCGCAACAATAATCGTGGCAGCAAGCGTCGCCTTAGGTAAAAAAGCCAACCAAGGGGTGAAATATAACGTCGCGATGGCAATGCCAGCGGCAGTAAACAAGCCTGCTGCAGGTGTCACCGCTCCTGCGTCAAAATTAACCACTGAACGCGAAAAACCACCCGTTACAGGAAACCCTCCTGACACCGCCGATGCAACGTTAGAAGCACCCAGTGCGACCAGCTCCTGATCAAAATCAATGCGTTGTCGACGCTTTGCACCAAGGGTTTTACCTACCGAGACAGATTCTACATAGCCAATAATCGATATTAAAATCGCAGCGGTGAATAGCTCCTTAGAAAACACACGTTCAAACCCAGCCAGTTGCAATGTAGGCAAACCTTGAGGAATATCGCCAATAATAGCCACACCGCGCTCATCCACCTTAAAATACCAAGCAATAAGTGTACTAAAAACAACAATGAAAATTGGCCCCGTTTTACAGAGCATGCCTGCGGTATTTATTGAGACACCCATAGAATTTAATATGCCAGACAACCTCGATCGCACAAAAACCAAAAATACCAAGCCCCCAAGGCCGACACTTAAAGTAATAAAATTGGTTTCAGGTAAACCGTGCCATAAACTAAGCCCTAATTCTGGCAAATTATCGCCATGAGCCGAAATGCCAGCGAGGTGTCGAACTTGGCTCACTGCAATCAATACACCAGAGGCGGTAATAAATCCGGCAACGACTGGGTGAGAAAGCAGGTTTGCAAGAAAACCAAAGCGAAGCAAACCCAGTACCAATAAAATAAACCCCGACAGCAACGCCAGAGAGATTGCAGCCTCAATATAATGCGCCCCCCCTGCTTCGGCAATTCCCCCAACTGCTGTCGCGGTCATAAGAGAAACAACCGCGACCGGCCCGACTGACAGCGTTCGGCTAGTACCAAACAGGGTATAGGCGACCAAGGGCAAAATACTGGCATACAAGCCCATTTGTGGCGGCAAACCAGCAAGCAGGGCATACGCCAGTGACTGAGGAATCAGCATTATTGTAACAATTAGGGCTGCTAACAAGTCCCCGCTAAAATCATCACGGTTATACTTTTTTCCCCATTTCAGTATTGGAAAATATTGACTCACTCGCTGCACGTGTTTTTATTTACTCCTTTGTATTTCTGCTTTTACCATCCACTCTTTACCCTTGAGCATCGCTTCCCAGTATATCGGCGGGAGCATTGTCTCTTTCAAAAACCATGCTGCTCTAGTAGGCTGCGTCCCATCGAGGAGCCACTTTGGAAAAGACGGCAGTAATTTACCCCCGTAACCAAACTCCGCCAAAACCACTTTGCCTCGCTCAACGGTCAGTGGGCACGAGCCGTAACCATTGTAGTGGGCTTCTTCACCGCTCGTATTTATATCGGCAATAATGTTAGCGGCAACAATAGGGGCCTGCGTACGCGCCGCGGCTGCAGTTTTTGCGTTTGGTGTGTTAGTAACATCTCCCAGAGACCAGATGTTATCGTAAGTTTTATGACGAAGGTTGTTTTTGTCGACATCGACCCAGCCTCCTTGGTCTGCAAGAGGGCTATTAGAAATAAACAATGGCGCCTTTTGTGGCGGACATACATGAATCATATCAAAGGTGGTTTCAACAACCTCTTTGTTCCCCTCGCTATCGGTTTTTTCAAACCAGGCTAGTTTCTCTTCACCGCTAACCCGAACCAGGTTATGCATAAACTTAAGATCGGCCTTGTAACGATCAACATACTCCATCAATGCAGGAATGTATTCTTTTACGCCAAACAGGGCCCCTCCTGCATTGTAAAATTCAATATCGATGCCCGCCAAACGATTATTTTTAAACCAATAATCACCGGATAAATACATGGCTTTTTGCGGCGCTCCCGCACATTTTATCGGCATCGGTGGTTGTGTAAACAAAGCCCTGCCGTTATTCAGTTTCTGTACCAGTTCCCAAGTATAAGGAGCTAGATCATAGCGGTAATTTGAAGTGACCCCATTTTTACCCAGCGATTCTGATAGACCCTCTATCCCTTTCCAGTTAAGCATTATGCCCGGCGCAACAATCATGCGCTTGTAAGCAATTTCTTCACACCCTTCTAATACCACTACATTTCGCGCAGGATCAAAACCGGCAACGGCTGCTTGAATCCACTTAACACCAGAGGGCATAAGCGACGCCATTGCCCGTTTTGTTTTTTCTTGGGTAAATACCCCTGCGCCGACCAAAGTCCAACCCGGTTGGTAATAGTGCACATCAGAAGGGTCTATGATTGCGATAGAAAGATGCGTATTCCTTGACAATAAACTTGCCGCAGAGGATATACCTGCCGCACCACCACCGACGATAAGCACATCCCAGCTCGATTTAGGTGCCTGCGTTTTTTGTGAATCTGGCTGCGAGGAAACCAAGCGCGCGCTTAAGCTGGATAAATCAAAACCCGCTTTTTTTGCTGTATTGAAACTTTCCTCAGGGTCTTCTCCGCCCTTAACACTGGACAGCGCCCATAACATCGTTGATCTCATTCCACTACGGCAATAAGCGTGAACCGGTTTGATTAAGTCTGAATACATCGAAGCAAAGTCATCAATGTCTTTATCCGTAATGTTGCCAGAAATAACCGGTAGATAGGTAAATGACAAACCATGCTTTTGGGCCTCTTTTTCTAT
>JAHRVS010000367.1 GCA_019090565.1 Gammaproteobacteria bacterium | reverse complement strand
TGCGGCCATCTTGCGGTCGTCGTTTTTCAGCGACGTTCATTCGCCCAAGAATTTTAATGCGGCTGGATACCGCTGCCATCACATTCGCTGGGAATTCGTTGACATCGTGGAGAATGCCATCAATTCTAAAGCGCACCTTTCCACTATCACGCCGTGGTTCTAAATGAATATCACTGGCCCTCTGTTCAAAGGCATATTGCAAAAGCCAGTCTACAATGCTGACGACATGTTGGTCATTGGCTTCAATGGAGCTGAGTTTCCCTAACTCCAGTAATTGCTCGAAATTTGCCCCGCCACCTTTGCCACTTTGATCATGTTTGCCCGCACCGCTTACCGATCGTGCGAGATTATAGAATTCAACGCTATACCGTGCGTAATCATCAACATTGAGTACCACGCGGCGGATTTCTTTACCTTTTAAGGTTTGCTTTAGGTCAGGCTCCCAGGCTTTAAGGAATGGCTGGGTGCTGCCAACAACCACGTAATCTGGCCCTACTTCTATCGCCAATAATTGGTGACGTTGTGCAAAGGCATACGACATCACGGCGGTAATCGCAGGGATGTCGATTTTCAATGGATCAATTGGGAACTCAGGTTGGCCAGCCTTCTCTGCGAGCCAGCTGGTCAATGCTTTCGTACTAAGGCTACTGCCTTTGCTACCCAAACTATCAACATAGAGTCTTGCCAATATTTGAACCGGGTGGAGCTTGTCACTGACCTTATCAGTACGCGAGGCACGGCACGCGCGTGCATCATCTTCACAAATCATGCCGTCCCGCACAAGCTCATCAAGCAACCAGGGTAACTCAACGCGCATATCGGCGAGAGATGACTCTGAGGCTTTCCTCATACCGCATACATCCTTATTGGGGGATATTACCAATTTATTTCACTCTCTAATAATAGCAAGGAAGTTTCACCGTTTTATTCGTTCTCATTAACTATCCGTCCTACAGCAAAGCCAGCCGCCGAGATTACCTCCCTTTGACCTGTATCATAAACCCAGCGCCAGTTAGAGCGTTAATAGCAGGCACTATCCAGAAAAAAGAGGCTGTTGGGAAGTATCCGACACACAGTGCGGCAACCCCGTACCAGTAAAGGCCCATATTCTGGTGGTTAGCGGGGGCGCTCTTGAGAGTGCCAATCGGCGCGTATATCATCGGCGCCATCCACGTCACCCTCAAGCTTGCCACTATTACCAGCCACCCAGATACCTTGGCTTGACTCTAAGAAAGGTTTTATACGGATAATAGGAGAGTGGAGCACTTCACTTAAACGGAAGAAACCCTCGCATGTCTAAAAGTAAAATGCACAACCTATTGATCTTCTAGCAAAAATGGAGCTTTCTTCGGGCTATCTACAAAATCCTACCCGCATTTCCATGAAGAACTGAGCACTTTGTTCATCACAGGCTGGCAAACACAACCTTGCTCTTATTTCATTGGAGCGCAGAAGAACCTGCAGCCCGTCCCATTCTTCCTCTTAAACAGTCAGTTAGAAACAAAATACAACAAAGATTGTCTTAGCATTAGGCTGTATCAACACCCATACTATAGTTAGGAGGGGTTATTTTACGACGTGCACCCCTCGCTTTATTAGTGGTTGCCAACATAAAGAGCATATTTTACGAGAATGAATATAAGCGCACCATGCCAAGAGAGCCACTCACCATGGGTGTTAAATTGGTCAAAGGCATCTAGAAAGCCCCGGCTTCGGCTAATTTGCTTCCCCTTCGCAGGGGGTAATGCAAACACATATCGGCCATGGGTTGACCATCTTCCATCTGACATCGAGCTACTCGCAATACAGTTGCCTGGCCGTGGGGCGCGCTTTAATGAGCCGCCTATGGCCGAGTTACCTGTCCTTATAGAACACATCACCGAAGCACTCGAACCCCTAATTCAAATGCCTAGCGTATTTTTTGGTCACAGTATGGGGGCTATCATGGCCTATGAAGTCTGCACTACTTTACAACGGTCAAACAAAGAACTGCCCGCCTTACTGATACTTTCTGCCTGCAATGCGCCAGGCCCTATACAGCAAAGAGCCGCTCTTCACACCTTACCAAGTAAATCATTTTGGAAAGAAGTACAAATGATTAACGGTACTTCTGATGACGTTTTAAATAACCCCGAGTTGCTTGAATTACTCGAGCCAAGCTTGCGTGCTGATTTCAAAATCGTCTATGACTGGCGGCAACTAAACACGCAATCTGAAGCACCCAAACTCTCTGTGCCAATGGTGCTATTCGGGGGTAAAGACGATGACTCCGTTAACCTTGAGCACTTACAAATGTGGCAAAAATGTTTTAGTGAAATAGGCCAGACCCACTTGTTTAGCGGCGACCATTTCTTCATTCAAGATCCAACACCCACTTTTTTTAGTACACTGTCCGGCTTACTTGCCCCAATTGGTTAATTATTCATGAATCTTTCAGCCTTTCTACAAAAAAACAAACGAAAAATAATCGTGCCATTACTGCTCATTCCAGGGGCAATTCTTATTGCCATACTGCTTATGGTATTTAAACCCCAAGCGGAAAAGCGACACTCCCAACCCAAACTGGCTGTTGTTACCGTCAAAAAGGTAAACTCAGAAACCATCAGCGTTCCTGTCTATAGTCGAGGAACCATAAAAGCAAGTACCGATATCATTCTCACATCAGAGGTACAGGGTCGGGTGCAGTCCATTTCCAAGCACTTCTCTTCCGGTGGGTTTTTCGAAAAAAATGAAGTGTTACTGAAAGTGGACCCCGTCAACTATGAACTTGATCTCGCAAAAGTGAAATCACAAGTATCCAAGGCAGAGTTGAACCTCGCAAGAGTCAAGGCAGATGTTCGTACCAACCGACTTGGAAAAACAAAAGTTGGCATTGCGCGTGTCGCAGAAGCGAAAGCTCAGCTTAATGCAGCACAAGCAGACCGTGAACGAGTGAAGATTTTATTAGCAAAAACAGAACTGCGTGCACCTTTTTCTGGGCGTGTTCTTGAAAAAGCGGTGGGCATCGGCCAGTATATTTCACCGGGTATGCAGCTAGGACGGATTTTTTCCACCAAGAGTGCCGAAATACACTTACCCCTCTCTGATGCCCAGATCTCACTGATTAACATTCCTTTTCGTGATGACACAAACCCGGCAAACCACCCCAGTGTCCGCCTTAAAGCTGGGTATGGGGGCGCCTCTTATTATTGGCACGGCCATATTGTTGGCACAGAAGGAGGTGTCAACGAACGTAATCGCTTGTTGTATCTCGTCGCCAATATCGAAAACCCCTTTGGAAGTGATCCCGAACAACCCCAGCGACCACCGCTTATTGTTGGTAAGTTTGTTGAAGCAGAAATTGAAGGCTCCAGTTTTAAAAACGTATTTGTGGTTCCTCGTGAAGCGGTTCGCAACAGCAGCCAGGTCCTCACCGTCGACAATAACCAACGTCTTCATATTCATGAGGTGGAAATTCTTTATCGGGGAAAAGATAATATTTATATCAAAAGCGGGCTAAAAGAGAATGATCATATTGTTATGACACCCCTCGATGTTATCGTGGATGGAATGCGCGTTTTATTATCTGATTCACAACAAATGGAAATTTCAGACATCAGCAAAGACAAACAAATGGAAATTGAATCCAATACTCGCCTACTTAATACTGAGAAAAATGAAAAAGTTATTCCATCTGGTAGAAATAAAAAACTCTCGGTTTTTATAAAAGAAGCGCCGCTTCCTGACCCGTTACCTGAGCAATAAGGAAGAACGCCATGAATCGAATTATTGCTTGGTTTGCCGAAAATAGTGTTGCTGCTAATTTAATTATGCTGTTGATTATATTTGGCGGCATATTGTCTTTACCGAGCATGCGCAAAGAAATTGTTCCCGACGTTTCGCTAGAAATGATTGTGATTACCATCCCCTACCCTGGCGCCTCCCCGACAGATGTTGAAAGAGCCGTACTGACGCGTGTCGAAGCCGCTATTTTTGATCTTGAAGGATTAAAAAGCATTCAAAGCACCGCGTCTGAAAATAGAGCAACCGTTCGCGCAAAAGTGGCTTATGGCTATGACATTAAGGAGCTTTTAGGTAGCGTAAAGGTACGCGTTGAAGGAATAGAAAGCTTCCCGAAAGATGTGGGAAAACCCTTGATTCAAGAAATAGCGATACGTAACCTTGTTAGCAAAATGATCATTGCTGGCCCTGCTGATGAGCGCTCTCTTAAAACCTTAGCGAAAAAAATACGGGAAGACTTATTAGAAAAAGAAGAGATAAGCCAAGTTGAAATTTCAGATGTTCGGGCAGATGAAATTTCTATCGAACTTTCTGAATCATCCATGCAGCGCTATGGGTTAAGCTTTGCAGAAGTTGTCCACGTAATTCAAACCTCCTCACTAAACTCTTCCGGAGGGCAGCTTCATAGCCAAAGTGGAAAGGTCTCTCTAGGAATTCAAGGAAAGGCACAAAGCGGGGCTGATTACGAAGAGATTGTCTTACGGTCTGATTCAGATGGCGGACGTATTTTCCTCAAAGATGTCGCGACAGTGCTTGATGGAATACAAAAATCAAGCACACAAAGTCACTTCAATGGCCAACCTGCCGTTTCTCTTAAAATTTTTAGAGTGGGCAAGCAAAACATTCTTACTATTTCTGACACTTTGGAAGTCTATATCAATAATCCAGAAACCTATTTGCCAGATGGAATAAGCCTCCATATTTGGAATGATAGTTCTAAATATTTTCGCAGCCGAATAAATTTACTTGTCAACAATGCGATTAGTGGCTTCTGCCTTCTTTTTGCTATTTTACTCTTGTTTTTGCGCTTTAAATTATCATTCTGGACCAGCATGGGAATCCCCACAGCTTTTTTTGGTGCATTCTGGGTGCTGCCATTATTTGACGGTTCCATCAACATGATTTCCATGTTCGCGTTTATTCTTGTATTGGGTATCGTTGTGGATGACGCGGTCATTGTCGGCGAAAATATTTTCAGTCATAACCGGCGCGGTATAATCGGTCTCGAAGGTGCTATTAAAGGCGCTCAAGACGTCGCCAAACCCGTTGTATACGCGATTATTACCACCATGGTCGCCTTCGCGCCGCTTATTTTTTTACCTGGCCCTGAAGGAAAATTAATTAGAATCATCCCCATCGTCGTTATATGTACGCTTGCATTTTCTTTAATTGAATCCTTGCTTATTTTGCCTGCTCACTTATCCGGTACGACTCAATTAAAACGCACAAGCAATGGCCGACTTAGGTTTTTAGAACGCATTCAATCTTCTTTTTCAGAAGGCCTCGAGCACTTTATTCAACACCGTTTCCGCCCATTCTTAGAGACGGTGCTTCGCTGGCGTTATAGCGCCATTATGGTGTTTATAGCCTTATTTATTATTGCCGCGGCACTACTGGGTGGTGGCTGGGCCAAGGTCCGGTTTTTTTCCGAAATTGAGGGCGATTTAGCTATCGCAAAAATTCGTTTTGCTCGCAGCACTCAAGCCCACGTTACGGAAGATGCCGTTAAACGTGTCGAAAATGCTGCAAAGCTTGTTGGGGAAGCCCTTCTGGAACAAACTGGTGAGCGCCAAGTTCACAATATATTAGCCTCTGCCGGCAAAGGCGGCGATTACAAAGGGACCGTGGTCATTGAACTTGCCCCATCTGAAACGCGCTCTATACCTGGTGAGACTGTGTCACAACTGTGGCGCGAAAAAATCGGATCTATCCCAGATATTGTCAGCCTCGACATTAGCCATACATTAAATAGCCCCGGACCCAGTATTGATATCCAGCTCTATTCCCAAGACCTTTCCACACTCCGCGCTGCTTCCGACGACTTGAAAAAGTTACTCACTGACTTTTCAGGTGTTTATGAAATTCATGATTCTTTTCAAAGAGGTAAACAAGAAGTAAATCTCACTATGAAGCCAGCAGGAAGGGACTTGGGCTTGAATCTAAGTGAACTCGCCAAACAAGTTCGGCAGGCTTTTCATGGCACCGTTGTTCAAACTGTTCAGCGCGGTGAAGACGAAGTAAAAGTTATTGTTCGACTTCCGGGAAAGGAACGTAATTCACTTTGGCACTTAGAAAATATGCATATTCGTCTTCAGGATAAAAGCACCACGCCACTGCTCACTGTTGCCAAGGTTAATTATGGCAGCGGCCCTGCTGAAATAAAACGCAGTGACAGAAAGCGTATTATTCGCGTGCAAGCAAGGGTTGACGAGTCACTGAACAATGAAGGGGCAATCATGAATGCCCTTAAAAGAGATTTCCTCAATGACATAAAGCAGAATTACCCAGGTGTTCGCTGGGGCCTAGCTGGCATGCAAAAAAATAAGAAAGAGGCCATTGACTACCTGATCACCTCCTTCTCTCTGGCGATTGCCATTATGTATATGCTGATGGCTTCGCTGTTTAGGTCTTACACACAACCGTTAATGGTGATGTTTGCCATCCCCTTCGGTTTAATTGGAGCACTTGGCGGGCATCTATTACTGGGCGTAGAGATTTCAATTTGGTCTTTAGTGGGAATGGTTGCGGTAAGTGGCGTAGTGGTGAATGACACTCTTGTGCTCGTCGATTACATAAACAGAAATCGCCTTGCAGGCGTGCCATTGGATATCGCCATACGAGAAGCGGGAACCGCGCGCTTTCGACCTATTATGCTGACGTCTCTCACCACATTTGCAGGGCTGACTCCTTTAATGTTAGAACAAAGCCTGCAGGCACAATTCATGGTGCCAATGGCCATCTCGCTCGCTTTCGGTGTCATGTTTGCAACCATTGTCAGCCTGGTACTGGTCCCTTCTGTTTATTTTATTCTAGACGATATCAAGGCACTGCTCGGCATGAAAGGCATCAGTCATTTTGTTAACGCGCAAGAGGCGGTATCAAGCAAAGAGTCCCTTGCATTGGCACTTGAACCTGCACCAGCTGTTGGCTCAAAGACGCTGAAGTGGCACATAGGTCTAGACGATGCCTATGCGGATGGATACAAGGCAGGGCTCTCCGGAAAGAGTATCCGTAACTGTCCTTACGACGATGATGCCTTGCAAGCAAGCTGGGAGGCCGGCTGGAATGACGGCAATGATCAGAGTAAAGCCTAGTCCAAAACCTGAAGCCTATCACCAAGCAAACTTTTCTAGTTTACAGGCGTAAACACCGGCGCGCCCTATTAGGCACCAAGCCTACGGATTGATTCAGAGAATTGACTTAAATGATTATGCTCGGGCTTTTATCTTAAGTCTTGACTGCCCGCTCAATCACGGTACTCTAAACCCAGCACCTTACTCCTCACTGTTAGCAACTGGGTCAGGGAATGAAAAAAACAACCGAAAAGTCGTACCTTTAGCTGAAGACGTTTCGAAGGAAACGTGTCCCTCTAACTCATGTATGATGCGATGTACGCTCGCCAAACCTATGCCCGTCCCTTCATCCGCTTTCTTGGTGGTAAAAAACGGATCAAATATTTTCCCTTGAAGCGCCACCGGAATACCGGAGCCATTGTCTGCGACCTCTAATACGACACGAGAACCCTCGATAGATTTCATGCAGGAAGCACACGCACCCTTGGGGGCATACTCTGTGAATAAGCGAATTCTTATATGGCCATTATTATCCATTGCATCACGGGCGTTGACACAAATATTAATCAGTAACTGATGAAATAATATCGGATCAATATAAACCAAGGGGCAACTCTCATCCAGGTCAAGAGTGATTTGCACCCTGCGTGACACCGTACCCAAAACAAGCTGCACGGCCTCTCTGGTTAACGGTGCCAAGCTCATAAGAGAGGCATTGGTATCGAGCGCTACATTACGACTATGGTTCATCAGTTTCTGCACGAGCCCGCGCGCGCGTTCACCAGAATTAATTATTTGATCTAGATAGTGATTGAGCCGGGTGTCAGGAAGTTTGCTTGTTTCTATTTTTGCCAAGTCTGAATAGCCGATTATTGAAGCGAGTACGTTATTAAAGTCATGCGCAACCCCTGTACTAAGCAGGCCGATTGCCTCCATTTTCTCAGCTTTTCGTAGTTTATCAGTCAGCGCCTGGCGTTCTTTCTCAGCCCTTTTTTTATCCGTAATATCAACAATGGTGCCTGCGATGCGAAGAGGCCTACCATCTTTATCGCTCTGCATAAGCTTCCCTCGCCCCAACACCCAAACCCAGTGACCAGACTTATGGCGTAAACGATACTCCTGCTCAAAAACGGGCGTGATGCCCAGCACCACCTCCATAAAGGCCGCTAAAGCTTGGGGGCGATCCCAAGGGTGAAGTTGCTCACCCCAGCCAGCCATGTCCGCATGAAGGTCGTCGCGCTCATACCCTAAAATACGTTGTCGGCCGAGATCAAATCCTTGATTAAAATCCGTGCCTCCATCGGGCGTCCAATCCCAAAGTGCAGCATCAGAACCTGCAAGAGCCAGTACCAGTTGCTCTTCACTTTGCTGTAATCTTCTCTGATCTTCGATACGCTTGCTAATATTTTGTACAAAACACAGGAATTTTTCCTGTCCTTCTATAGCCAGCTTGGCAAGCGTGAACTCCACTGTAAGTGGCGTATTATCCGTGCGCAATAAATTAAGCTCGACACGCTGGAATTGCTTTTGTGCCACGCATTCGGAAAAAGCGCCCTCATACAATGGGCGGTCTTCATCAACCACCCAATCAATTAAGGATTTCCTACGTAACTCATTCACCGAAGTGCAGCCAAGCAACTCAACCAATTTTTTGTTGGCCGAAACCAGTCGCTTATCCAAGTCTAATTCGGCAAAACCTAGTTGGGTTGCGTCTGCCAACGCTTTATATTTCAACTCACTTCTTTCGAGTGCTTTTTGTACATCTAGATTCAAGCTGATATCCCAAGCTTCAATAAAAAAGTGATGCACCACACCCTTTTCATCCAGTATTGGCCTCAACACAATCCTGACTTGAGATTCTCGCCCTCTCAACATACATGCGGCCTGAAAGACTTGCTCTTCTCCAGAACAACATGCTGTAATATTTTGTTCCAGTACCGCTTTGGAGGCGGCCAAACCTTCAAACCAAGGGGTATCCCATACTTTTTTCCCGATGATACTTCCAAAAAGAACTGCCGAGCGCTCCAATGCAACTTTATTAAAAAATAAAACCGTTCCATCGGCAGCCAAAAACCCCGTGGTGGTTTGTGATTCTTTCAAAGAGGATTCAACGAGAGAATGCGCTAAACAAAGCTCCCGTTTTGATGCGGAAATATTCGAACCCACTGCCAATATAGAGTCCGCACAACCCGCTTCAATGCAGCGAGGGATCAGTGTTACACTCAGCCAAACCTGCTCGCTATCTTGAGAAATAAGGCTTATTTCCCCTTCCCACTTCATGCCATTATTGAGCTGGCACCAAACCTCATCAAAATTTATTTCTTTGTTGCAATGAGGATGTAGGATACCCAGCGACTGACGCAATAACGCCTCTTTGGGGTATTTCAATAAACGACAGAGCGGAGAACTGATTTTCTGTATTTTCGCGTGGCGATCAATGGCAAAAGTAAGGATATGCTCTTCCAGCGCGGCATGATAAAACACCGTGTCATCTGCAATCGCACAGGATTCCGCAGAGCTAGAAGTACCCACTTGTTGAGGTAAAGAAATAGTGGATAACGCGTCACCAGGGAATATCAGTGAATCGAATACTTCGGAAAAACTCTGCGATAAAGTATTCAAACCATATTTTTGTGTCGGCTCACTCAAGCAATCGGCGCCCATTTTTTGTACACTATCAACATCTGAGCTCATATAAAGTTAAATTTCCACTGGCAACACTGAAGACAGAATATAGTTCAATGAGTTATAAGTAAATCACTAAAAAAGCAACTGATGTTTTAGCTACAAAGTAAATCTAATAAATTCCCACCGAAATTCCAGCCGCAAGTGTCATTCCCATTTCACGGCAGCTTTCCAGTGCCTGCTCGGTGACATTGCCTTTACAGATAATTGGTTCAACCACTTGGCTCAAGGGATAACCCTTGGCAATACGCTGGATATTATAAACTGCTCCAGACCCATCATTTCCACAGCTTATAAAAACCGCATAAGGTTTCCCCGTTACTTTTTCTTGAGCAGGGTAGTAGGTACGGTCTAGAAAATCTTTTACGGCACCAGACATATATCCAAAATTTTCTGGTGTGCCGATGAGAACTCCATCGCACCAAAGTAAATCGTCTAAATTTGCATCAAATGCGCGTAAATAACGTGTCTCGACATCTTCTACCTCTAGGGCTCCCCTCAAAACAGCTTTTGCCATTTTTTCAGTATTACCTGTTTGGCTGTGGTAAATAATAAGCAATTTTCCAGGCATGTCAGACACATCTTGTCAATAATATAAAAAGGACGCCGAAGCGCCCTCATAAAGTATTTCCTGCATCCTGAATCCGTCTTACATCAAGAACTGGTAGCACCACCAAACCATTACCCCAAGTTGAATCATGAAGAATGTGCCGCGCAACATCACCGCTGGTGCGCTGGCGTTAATTAAGTGCACCGTACTTTGGCCAATACGTGCAAACAAAACAACCAAAGCCAAGGAGTTCGTCACATCCGTTTGGCGAGTCACAATGGCAAATAAAATAATCGCTGCGAAAATGGGTAAGTTTTCAACACAGTTCGCATGAGCACGACATAAACGATTTGAAAAACCAGAAACGTCTGAACCATCTGGACAAAACTCATTAGCGGCCCGCTTATTAGTCATAATAAACATGCTACGATACATGACGATGAGAACAATAAGCGCCAATGTCCAAGTGGCATACCCAATAAGGGCTAATGCGGAGGTAGATACCATAATACGTTCCTAATAAAGTTAAATTATTTTAATAACCGAGTCTTACTATAACCGACTTATAAAAGAGGGTTTCAGCAACCCTCTTTTTACCTGCTTTAACCCGCAGCAGGAATATCTTTAAAGGGAATTCCTTTATCGACACGTGCTTCAGTGGGAAGGCCTAGAACCCGCTCACCGATAATACTACGTTGTACTTCATCTGTTCCACCGGCAATACGTGCTGCAGGAATCCCAAGATACATTTCCTGCCAACTTCCGTGCTGGAATGTCGCCTCAGAACCGTACTCAAAACCGAGTCCGCCCTGTAATTCCATCGCAAAGGCGGCCATTTCTTGGATAAGCAACCCCATCGCTAATTTTACAATGGAGCTTTCTGAGCCAGGCATGCCGCCTTTTGAAAGTGCCGATA
>JAHRVS010000018.1 GCA_019090565.1 Gammaproteobacteria bacterium | reverse complement strand
GCCCACTGCACTAGCCCACTGCACTATGACCGCACTATGACTGCAAGGCTATTCTACTGGCTAGCAGCCAGCTAAAGCTTAAAATGTCTGCAGCAAAGTGATCACCCCTTGGTTCTCAGTCATCTTAACCTGAGAAAGGAAGCTCATACCCAACAAAACATGGACTGGGAACTCACCATCGATCACCACCGCATCAACTTGATTTTGCTCGATATCACCCACTTTGACTTTTTTTAATATGACTCGCCAGGCCTTTGCGCGCCCCTGCGCCGTCACGACAATGCTCGGCTGCCCTGTCCACTTGTAATCAATGCCCAAGCTTTTGGCCTGATACGAACTCATCGCCATGCTCGTTGCGCCGGTATCAAGGAGAAACTCCACAGATCGGCCATTGATGCTGCCAGCAGTAAGGTACTGACCATGGCTACTCAGCGAGATGACGGCCTGGGCTTGAGTCCGTTCTCGATAACCGCCGCTATAGTCTCGACCCATTGCGTAATGACGCACCTGACCCTGGTAAGCGATTTCAGCTCCCGCACGGCTCACTGAAATCAGCTCCATGCCGCTCGCGCTGGACTCTCCGACCTTAAGGGTTTGCAGCTGCGCGCCAAAACGCACCACTGCCTGGTTCTCAAACAAACCAACCACTGAAATATTCTCGGCAAACAATGGCGAGGGAAAAAGACAACTAAACAAGAAGACAAGCAAACCAAAGTGACGGCCAGAAAACACGGCAAAACCCCACTGAACTCACACTAATGAACACCCTTTATCTACCTGTCAAGCCGGGCAGACAAAAGCACCTCCTTAAAGTGTAGGCTTTTTAAACAATCAGTGAGGGTTTCTCCCCCTACAAGTCCATCGTAACAATGTATGCCCACGTCAAAACCAAGGTTAACCCTAGTCCCAGAGATGTTAACTTCCAAAATAACAAGGGGTTGCGATCCAAAAATGGGGCCGCTCTATAAGCGTCAAAGTTGCTGTTCGGCACCGTTAAATCATGAATAAACTCTGACACATCTTCATAACGCTGCATCGGGTTAAGGCTAACCGCTTTCTGTATGGCCGCATCCATCCATACCGGCACCAAGGGATTAAGGCGGCAAGCAGGCTGATAATGGAGTTTACGGAAACTCCTCATCTGCGTGCATTCGTCATACTTTTCACCGTAAGGCCGGCGACCTGTCAGCATTTCATAAACAATGACCCCGAGAGAGAATAGGTCTGAGCGCGCATCAGGTCGCTGGTACGTATGGTGCTCTGGGGCAGAATAGCTCGCTGTACCCAGAATCTTATCCCTCACTATAGGCGCTGAAATTTCATCAATCCCAGCCGCAAAACAGGAGCCAAAATCTACGATGACAGCTGTCTCCCCTCTTTCAAGAATAATGTTTCCGGGTTTTAAATCCTGATGGAGCGTATCCTTTCGATGAAAAGCCCTCAAACCTTTCATAATCTGTCCTGCGATCGCCACCACTTCGGAGATATCAGCCTTTTTGTTTACCTTCATCCATTCTTCGAGCGTCGGGCCTTCAATGTAATCCAGCACGCCATAAAGAAACTGTTGCGGCCGATACACATTGGCCGGCTTTAGCACATACGGGCTATCAATTCGCTGGGCAAACCAAGACTCCAACACAAAGCGTTCAATATAAGGCAGATCATCCGTGAAATTCACAGAAGGTGTTTTTACCACCAGCTTTTTTTTGTCTACATCCTCAAGGTCTGTCACGAGATAAAGCTGACTACGGCTACTTTCATGTATTTGCTTTTCTATTAAGTAGCCATCGAGTTTTTGCCCCACTTTTAGTGCAGGGGGAAAAGGAAGCTCCGTCAGCTTTTTATAGACCTGTATGTCGTTACTTTCTGGCAAGCGCTCCACATGCAAAATCTGGCAGCTCAGGTTGTCTTTACTGTTTTGCGCCAAAGCCAACTGTATTAAGTCGTCACAAACGCCTCGATCACCAGCGCGAAAGCGACGCAGCGCAGCGCTCACATCACGCGCCGAAACAAAGTCATGAATGCCATCCGTACTGAGAAAAAAAACATCCCCCTCCTCAACGTCAAGATGGCGATAATCAATGTCTACATTGACCTCCATGCCCAATGCCCGCGCCAGATAGCAGGTAGTGTCATTCACGTGAACAGAGTGGTCCCGCGTCAAAGGCTCCAAGGTATTGCCTCGCAACCGAACTATTCTCGAGTCACCGATATGAAAGATATATGCACTGCGGGACTTAATAACGAGGGAAGAGAACGTGCACACATAGCCCTTTTGAATCTGTGCAAAATTTTGCCCCTGCCCAAAGAGCCAGCGATTTAGGGACGTAAGCACCTTTTGGCCTGCCGTTTTCACACTCCATGAGTCAGGACAACTGTAGTAATCATTTAAGAAGCCCTTTACGGCACATTCAGCAGCCTCTTTGCCTTTTTCGGCAGCACTCACGCCATCTGCAACCACGAGAGCGATACCTTTTAGTGCGAGCGCAGTACCTTCAGGCACCCGCAGACCAACGCAGTCTTCGTTGACTTCTTTTACCCCCGCATCAGTGGCTTGCTCCACGTGAACACCGTACTCAGATTCCAAATGATCCACTTTACTCATGTTGCACCCTCTCATTTCCTTGTTATTTTTTGCCGCATTATCAGATAGTTGCTCAAAAGCCCCAAGCCTAGCTCTCTAAACCTAGTCCCAACCCTATTACCCCCTGCCAAAAACTATCAAAAGGCGCTATAATTCCGCCCCCGATTGACCATCAACAAAGCAAGAGGAAATTCTGGTGAGCTTGAACAGTGTCCCGCCTGGCAAAGATGTCCCTAACGATATTAATGTAATCATTGAAATCCCGTCT
>JAHRVS010000366.1 GCA_019090565.1 Gammaproteobacteria bacterium | reverse complement strand
CGCTTATTTTAGGGTCGTTGATTGCAGGCACGCTAGGTGGCGCACTTAGCTATGCGCTAATGAATTACTTTTGGCGCTGGAAAGTCATGAAAAGCTGGGAAAAACGCATTAAGAGGAGACAAGTACAGCTTGCTGATGAAGAGTAAAGACTATTGGATTTTTTATACTGATTTACCCATCTACGGCGCTAAAGCCTTGTTACCATGCGCTGGGAAACATAAATTACAACAACCTGCTAAGAGTACGCCCCCACTAGGCCCTCAACCCCATCTAGCAAGCATAAGCTCTGAAATGCCTATACAACGCTCTGCTCTCTTTCTTTTAATACGCCATCGCTCATTTCCAATACACGTTGAGCCATACCGGCCAAGCTGTCCGAGTGTGTAACGGTAACAAAACTGATGTTAAATCGCTCATTAAGAGCAACCATCAAGTCGCGAACTGCTTGCGCGGTATGACTATCCAGATTCCCTGTTGGCTCATCAGCCAGTACGCAGGTTGGCTTCGTAACCAGTGCTCTAGCGATGGCCACTCGTTGCCTTTCACCACCCGACAACTCAGAGGGTTTATGCTTTAAGCGATGGCCCAGACCCACTGACTCAAGAAGCTCTTCCGCTTGAACGTTACTCTTTTTACGAGAAATTCCTCGAATCAGCAAGGGCATGGCGACGTTTTCTATGGCGTCGAATTCAGGCAGTAGATGATGAAACTGATAAATAAAGCCAATGTGTTTATTGCGTAATTGTCCACGCTGGTTCCCGTTCAGCGCGTTAAGATTATGCCCCGCCACTTTGACGTGACCGGAACTAGGGAGAGCAAGACCACCGAGCAAGTTTAATAAAGTTGTTTTGCCTGATCCAGAATTACCGACAATCGCCACCCGTTCACCGCGTTTAATTTCAAGGTTTACCGCTTTTAATACGGTTACCGGTTCAGGGCCTTCGGTAAACTCTTTGTACAATGCCACGCACTCAAGCGCGAGAGAATCAGTCATACTGAAATGCCTCAATGGGCTCTATTTGTGCAGCCTTTCTTGCCGGATACACGGTTGCTAAAAGAGCCATAACAATCGAGCTGATTGTAATAACCATGACATCAAGCCATTCGACCTTAGAAGGAAGGTAACTCAAAAAATAGGTCTCTAAAAATGCCAACTGAAAGGTTTCTTCTAGTGCGCTAACCCAATGGGCAAGGTTTTGAGCCACTAACACTCCAGCTGTTGTTCCCAGTAATGCCCCAACAAGACCAACCAGCATTCCTTGTATCATAAACACCTGAATGATAACGCGATCATTAGCCCCAAGCGTCCTTAAAATAGCAATATCGACCGTCTTATCTGATACGAGCATCACAAGGCTTGAAACAATATTAAATGCGGCGATGGCAACAATAAGCAACAAGAGAAACCCCATCATGGTTTTTTCAAGGCTCACGGCTCTGAAAAAATTTCCGTGGCTCACAGACCAATCTTCAACGCGGTAGTCGCTACCCAACTTATCTTGGATCAAGCGACTAAGGTGTGGGGCCTCATACAAATCCGTTAGCTTTAATCGAATTCCAGAAACAAGACCAGGCTGCCCCAGGAATTGTCCCGCAGTATCAATGTCTGTCGCCACAAAAAGCTTGTCATACTCAGAGCCGACCGAAAATATCCCGTTTACTTCAAACAGTTTAAATCGCGGTATAACGCTCGCACCGTTGCTGTCCGGCTCTGGGTACACAAAGGTCACTTTGTCACCCATCCCAAGTGCTAACTGTTGCGCTAAAGCCGAGCCAATAACCAAGCCACTCCCGTTTGGGCGAAGATTTTCAATATCGCCTCTAACCATAAACTCAGGGAAAACAGACACACTCTTTTCGATTTCAGGCGCTACTCCATTTAACTCAACGCCCACTACGGACCCTCTGGACGAGAGCATTCCTTGTATTTTAATTACCGGTGCCGCTGCCTCAACCTCTGGCATAACCTTAAACTCTTCAAGTAAAGCCTCCCAGTTTTCGATATGAGATGGCTCATCAATCGCTTTGTTAATGGTCACATGAGTGACCATTCCTAGAATACGCGTGTGCAACTCCGATTCAAACCCGTTCATAATGGACATAACAATAATAAGAACAGCAACGCCCAAGGTAATGCCGACTCCAGAAAAAAGCGATAAAAAGGAAACAAAGCCCTCGCCTCTACGAGTTCGCGCATAACGCGCGCCGATGAAAAGCGCGAGTTTAAAATCAGACTGTTTATTCATGGCGCAACTCATCCGCTGGTTCTGTTTTTGAGGCTCGCCAAGCAGGGTAAATAGAAGAAAGTACCGTTAACAACAAACCCATCAATAATGCACCCACCACATCTTCAACACGTATCTCAGTGGGTAGATAATGAATAAAATAGGACTCCAGTAGGTTTAAGTGAAAGAGTGATTCCAATCCTGAGTGAATATCACTAAGTACCGACGTAAAGGCCACGCCAAGCAAGGCGCCCAGAACGCTCCCAATAACACCAATAAAAAACCCCTGAACCAGAAAAATCCGCATTACACCGGTTGAGCTAAGCCCAAGCGTACGCAAAATTGCAATATCAAATTTTTTATCATTCACCAGCATAATTAGACTCGCCACCGTATTAAACACCGCTATGGCAACAATGAGTAACAGCAGTAACGCGATCATGCCCTTCTGCATTCGAATCGCGTTATAGAGGGAGCCGTGACTGCGCTTCCAGTCGCTGGGATAGAAATTTCCGGGCAACGAGCTACTCACACGGTAAGCGATATGATCCGCCATAAAAAGGTTGTTTACCTTTAATCGTAAACCATGAACTTTACCAACCTGCCTTAATATGCGGGCCGCATCCTGATGATGAATCAGCACCATGTACCTCCCTACGTCGGCGCCGGTAGAAAAGGTCGCTTTTAAAGTGAAACGTTTAAACCGGGGCAAAAGGCCTGCTGGAGAGATAGAGGCTTCAGGCAATACCAATGTGACTTTATCGCCGATGCGAACACCCAACTCTTCAGCCATGACACTACCCATGACAACGCCATAGTCACCCGCTGAAAGAACCGCTAAAGAGGTGTTCTCCATGAACTGCTCAATGATAGACACCTCTTTTTCATACCGAGGATCTATACCCGTAACCAATACCGGCTTGACTTGCTTATTAGCGCTTAGCATCCCCTGCAGCTCAATAAAAGGTGCCACACCTTCTACTTGCTCATCATCAATGACCTGCGCAGCCAGCGACTCCCAGTCACGCATTGGCTTGTAGCTGTATAATTTTGCTTGCGGGATAAGACCAAGAATTCGATCCTCTAGCTCTCTCTCAAAGCCATTTATCACAGACAGTACGGTAATCAATACCGCAATACTTAAAGCCAAGCCAAGTATGGAAGAAAGGGGAATAAACGACATAAAATGACCACGTCGTTTTGCGACAAGATAGCGTTGGCCGATGTATACAGATAGGGGGTTAATCATGTCGCGCATTAAAGCATAAACTCTAGTCAAAAAGAAATTCCACCTAAGCCAAAACTAGTAGAAGGGGGCTGTTCACTAGGCGGCAAACCTTGCCGAACTAGAATAGTTAAGCTACTGTAATAAAAACAGAATTTTAATGCCTTTCGGCTTTTTTTTAGCGCACCCTTACAAACCAGCTTGACGTGATACTTTCACCATGACGATACAAAAACATTCTCCCGAAAGACGCCGTTTTTTCCGCATTGATGACCTGGTGTTTTTACAGTTTCAGGTGGGCGAGCAGGAGGGGGAAGAACAGCCGCCCTCAAGCGCCAGTGAATCCAACGTATACCCCTACATTAACGAGTTTAGGAGAATCTCAGCCGAGTCTAAACACTACCTTCACTCAGCAGAAAACATTGACCCTCATTTGACGGCTTTTCTTCAAGCCATGAACCGTAAAATAGATTGCCTAGCTCAGGCCATTCTTTTTACTCAGGAGGAACACCCTCGTGATGCGAACTGCGCGATACAGCTCTCAGAGGGAGGCTTTAGTACGCTGCGAAACCAAGCTTATTCACCAGGAGAAATCGTTAAGTGTAAAATCATATTGTATCCCGACAACCATGTTTTGCGCTTTTGTTCAAAGGTTATCTATTGCTATGAAGTCCTGCCATTAACGGACGACCGCATTAAGAACGATTCCCCAGCAGCTTCATCAAACGCGCGTACCTTTCAGGTTGGTTTGGAGTTCATGGAGCTTAACGAGGGTGACTCTCAATTATTAGCCCGGCACATTATCAACAAACAAGCCAACGCACGCAGGCAGGGGCACTTTGGAAGCGAGCCAACCGGTTAAAACCAGGCTGGGGCAGCGGCGTTTTTCACCCCTCGCCTTGCAACGTGGCATCACT